>DATFEU010000331.1:0-4829 GCA_035250725.1 Actinomycetota bacterium | reverse complement strand
CTGTACGGGGGAGCGTGGCGGCAAGCGGGCGTCCTCGCCGCGGCCGGGCTCATCGCGCTCGAGGAAGGCCCGAAGCGGCTGTCGGAGGACCACGAGCGGGCAAGCCGCCTCGCGAGCGGCGTCGCCGAGCTCGCGCCGGCGGCACTCGATCCGGCCTCGGTCGAGACGAACATGGTGTTCGTCGACACCGAGGCGGTGGGGATGACCCCGCTCGAGGCCGCGCACCGTCTCGAACGCGAGGGGGTCGGCGTCAGCAACGTGTCCGGCAAGGTCCGGATGGTGACGCACCTGGACATCGGCGACGACGACATCGATGTGGCGATCGCGGCGTGGCGGGTCGCGCTCGCCCGGTAGCCCGAGGAGGTTCACCCGTGAAGCTGTTCGGCCCGAGGTATCCAGAGGAGATCGCCAAGCGCGTCCCGCCCGGTCAGCGGCTCGTCAAGACGTGGCCGGTGCTGCACTTCGGCCCGATCCCGGAGTTCGACGAGGCGAATTGGGACCTGGAGGTCTCGGGTCTCGTCGAGGAGCCGTACCGCCTCACGTACTCGGAGCTCAAGGACCTCGGACCCAAGGACGTCGAGGCGGACATGCACTGCGTCACCGGCTGGTCGACGCTCGACAACGTCTGGACCGGCGTGCCGTTCCGCGTGCTCGCCGAGAAGGCCCGACCGAAGCCCGAGGCGAAGTGGGTGATCGCCCACTGCGACCACGGTTACACCTCGGACCTGTCGCTCCAGGCGATGGACGACGACGACGTGCTCGTCGCGTGGGCGCACGGCGGACAGGACCTCGCGCCCGAGCACGGCTTCCCGCTCCGGCTCGTGGTCCCAAAGCGCTACGCGTGGAAGAGCGCGAAGTGGCTCCGCGGGCTCGAGTTCACCGACACGAACCAGCGCGGGTTCTGGGAGGTGCGCGGGTATCACGTGCACGCCGATCCCTGGCCCGAGGAGCGGTACAGCTACCAGGAAGGCCCGCGGGCCGAGCTCGAGCCGTAGGCCCGCTCCGCGTCGACGCGAGTCCGGCCGCCGCGGGCGTGTGATGCTCGTCACGGTCACGGGTTGTGTTCCGGGCCTTCCCAAGCGGGCCAGCATGGAGCAGGATGTGCCGCCATGACGATGATGGCTCGTCTCGAAGCGATGCGTCGCTCGCTCGCGCTCCTCGTGGTGCTGGCGCTATCGGCCGGGGCCTGCACGGGCGATGACGGGAACCGGCGGTCAGATGAACCTGCGCCGGACGTATCGCCTTCGCAGGGCGGGGTCCTTCGCGTTGTTGTCCCGAGGCACGATCTTTCGACGCTCAGCAGTGTGGCCGCCCTTGACCCGCAGGTGGATTGGTGGAACGACTCGTTCGAGGTCTTCCGGTGTTGCCTGCTTCGAACCTTGCTTGCGCACCCGGGGCTCCCGACCGACGAGGGCGGGTCGGAGCTCCATCCGGACCTCGCATCGGGGATGCCCGAGGTCTCCGCTGATGGATTGACCTGGACCTTCCACCTGAAGCGGGGCATCAGGTACGGCCCACCGCTCCAGGACACGAAGGTCGTCGCGGCCGACATCATCCGTGCGCTCGAGCGGGAGGCGGCGGTCGGCCCCGACAACGGCACCTACTACTTCTATTACGAGGTCATCGAGGGCTTCCGAGCGATGGTCCGCGGTGATGCGGACACGATCTCCGGTGTCGAGGCGCCGGACGACTCGACGCTGATCGTGCACCTGACACGGCCGGCCGGATACCTGGCGAACCTGTTCGCGCTGCCGGCGACCGCGCCGATCCCACCGAGCGGGTCCGCCACGCCGGCGGGCTCGGGCGTCGCCGACGGCATCGAAGAGTACGGGCGCTTCCTGGTTGCGACCGGGCCGTACATGATCGAGGGATCGGAGGACCTGGATCTATCGGCTCCGCCGGACAGTCGAGCCCCGATCTCCGGGTACCAGCCGGGACGCTCCCTCACCCTCGTCCGGAATCCTTCGTGGGATCCCCAGACCGACCCCCTCCGACCCGCGTACGTCGATCGGATCGAGCTCACCCTCGGCCCTCGCATCGGCGAGGCCGTCGGGTTGGTCGAACGGGGGGAGGCGGACCTCTACATCTTCGACAACCCGGCCCCCCAGATCCCGGTCGCCATGGTCGAGCGGTTCCTCGACCACCCCGAACTGGGCATCCAGGTGAAGTTCGCTCCCCGCGACATGGTCCGATACATCCCGCTGAACCTCGCGGTCCCGCCGCTCGACGACCTTCACGTCCGGAGGGCCATCAGCTACGCGATCGACCGGTCGGCGATGCTAGAACTCCGCGGCGGATCGATCATCGGTGAGGTCGCCAGTCACATCGTGCCCGACAGCATGGAGAACGGACTCCTGGCTTCGTACGAGCCCTACCCGACCTCGCTCGCGGACGCGCGGGCCGAGATGGCCCTGTCGAGGTACGACGAGGACGGAGACGGGCGATGCGATGCCGAGGCATGCCAAGGGCTCGTGATGCAAGCAGCGGAAGGCTACTTCCCGCAGATGACCGAGATGGCGGAGATGATCCGCCAGGATCTGGAGGCGGTCGGTATCGAGCTCCGGGTCGAGATCATCCCCGCCGGGCCCGGCTCGGCAGCGTTGGACGATCTTGGAGACCCGGCGGCGAGGTTGCCGATGGCGACCCACGCGGCGTGGGGGGCGGACTTCCTCAATGCCTCGACGTTCATCGGACCAATGTTCGGGCGTGAGGGGATCCCCGGCTACAACTACCCGCTCGTCGGCGCAAGACCCCGTCAGCTCCGAGGTTGGGGATACGACGTGACCTCGGTGCCGAGCATCGACGAGAGGATCGACGAATGCATGGCGCTCATCGGTGATCTCCAGGTCCGGTGCTGGGCCGAGTCCGACCAGTACCTGATGGAGCACGTGGTTCCCTGGGTCCCGTACGTGTTCGAGAAGAAGGTCTTCCTGGTCTCGGACAGGGTCGACGCCTACTCGTTGTCGCAGGTCACGACCTCCCCGGCCTTGGATCGCCTCTCGGTCTCGTCCGAAGCCTCCTGAGCACGCGGAGGCGTGAGCGCCGGGCACGGCATGGCCGGCGGGGCTCGCGTTCCTCCGCCGGCTGGTGGACACTCCCGCCATGCCTCGACGAGCCGGCAAGCGCATTCTGGCCGCGGTGCTCTTCACGGACATCGTGAACTCCACGACGGTTGCGGAGCGGCTCGGGGATGCGCGCTGGAAAGAGCTGATCTCTCGCCACCATCAGATCGTCCGGCGTGAGCTGAAACGATCCCGAGGCAGGGAACTCGACACCGCTGGAGACGGGTTCTTCGCGAGCTTCGCCGAGCCGGCCGCCGCGCTCCGATGCGCGTGCGCCGCGACCGAGACGGTGCGAGAGCTGGGCGTCGAGATCAGGACGGGGATCCACTTCGGGGAGTGCGAACAGGTCGCGGGCAAGCTCGGCGGCCTGACCGTGGTGGTGGGCGCCCGGGTGATGTCGCTCGGCGGTCCCGGGGAGGTCCTGGTCACTGGGACGACCCGCGAGCTCGTTGGGGGCGCCGGCTTCGGCTTCGAGGATCGAGGGTCCCACTCGTTGAAAGGGGTGGCGGGCGAGTGGCAGGTGTTCGAGGTGGCCAGCGTGGACGGCGTGCCCAAGGCACGGCCGCTCGACCCAGAGGAATCGGAACGGCGACTCGGCGACATCCGGGCTGGTCGGCTCCGGTCGAGGACCGGCGCGCTGATCGGAGCGGTGGTCGCGGCGGCGCTCGGCGTCGTGGCTTTCGTCACGCTGGGGGCAAGCGACGAGGAGCCGTCGCTCGAGCGGATCCCGATCGACACCGTGGGATCGATCGATCCAGACTCCGGTCGGATCGAAGACGCGATCGACGTCGGCTCGGAGCCGACCGCGGTCGTCGTCGGTGGGGACTCGGCCTGGATCGCGAGCCTCGAGAAGGGAACGCTGAGTCGTTTCGATCTGGTTGAAGAGAACCAAGACCACCTTTCACCCGAGGGGCATCCGGCCGCCCTCGCGATCGACGAGTCCGGTTTCCTCTGGATCCTGAACGGGGTCGAGGCGACGTTGGTGAGGGTCGATCCGGAGGAGGTCGTTGCCGACAATAGGATCACCCTGTCGACCGGGACGCGGGACCTCGCCGCGGGGGAGGGCGCGCTCTGGGTCACCAACGCGGCCGAGCGAACGCTCACTCGGATCGACCTCATCACAGAATCGATGGAGAGCCTCGAGCTCGCGGAGATCGGAGAGCCCGACGGCGTGGCCGTGAGCGAGGGGGCGGTGTGGGTGGCCGGGTCCGAGGGGTTGGCCGAGATCGACCCGGGATCGATGGAGGAGAGAGCAACCTGGCCGCTGCGGTTCCCCGGCGGCAAGGTCGCCGCAGGCGAGGGTTCCGTGTGGGTGACGCACGAGTCGGACGACCAGGTCGCCAAGGTGGATCCGGCGACCGGACTCGTCGCCTACCTCCCCGTGGGGAACCTCCCCATCGATATCGCGGTCGGTGGCGGCGCGATCTGGGTCACGAACAGCCTTGACGGGACCGTATCGAGCATCGATCCTGCGACGAACGACGTTCGGCAGATCCGCGTCGGCGGCAGCCCGGAAGGTGTCGCCTTCGGAGACGGCTCAGTCTGGGTCGCCGTCAACGCCCGCTGAGGGTCGTTCAGGCGGCGAGCGACCGGATCGTCTCGAGCTCCTGCCTCCGGCGCTCGCCAGAGGCCGGCGTCTCGACCACGACCGACAGGTCCCGCACCTCGGGCTGCGCGACGACGGCCGCGAATCCATCGAGACCGATGCGCCCCTCCCCGACGACCTCGTGGCGGTCGCGGCGGGAGCCGCGCTCGAACTTCGCGTCG
>DATFEU010000330.1:0-10291 GCA_035250725.1 Actinomycetota bacterium | reverse complement strand
CTCGTAGCACTGCAACCGGATCAGGTCACGGCCGAGCAGCGACGCGAGCACCTTCGCGACCTCGGTCTTGCCGACGCCGGCCTCGCCCTCGAGCAGCAGGGGCTTGTCGAGCGAGACCGCGAGGTAGATCGCGGTCGCGAGCCCGCGGTCCGCGAGGTAGTGCTCGCGGGACAGCCCCTCCTGCAGCTCCTCGACGGAATCGAACGGCGGCGCGCTCATGCGGGGTTCAGGGTAACCGGGCGGCGCACGGCACGTGCGTACCCGACCCTTCGCCCGGCGCACGTCGCATCTGTGCTACAGTCGTCGCATGAGCGAGGTTGCCTCCCGGGAGCTGCGGAACAACACTCGGGCCCTCCTCGACCGCGTCGAGTCGGGTGAGGCGGTCACGATCACCGTCGCCGGCCGGCCCGTGGCGGTCCTGCAGCCGCTGTCGCGACGGGTCCGATGGCTCACGCGCGAGGCGTTCATCAGGACGATCGCGGCACATCAGGCCGACCCGGGACTGGCGGCGGAGCTCCGCGAGCTCGCGGGGGAGACCACGGACGACCTTCCCTTCGCATGACCCGCGGGATCGCCGACACCTCGGTGTTCATCGCCCGGGAGTCCGGCCGCCCGCTCGGTGCCGACGACCTGCCGGACGAGATCGCCGTCTCCGTGATCACGATCGGCGAGCTCCGAGCGGGTGTCCTGGCGGCAGCGGACCTCGAGACCCGCGACCGCCGGCTCGCCACCCTCACGCTGGCGCTGGCCCTTCAGCCCGTCCCGATCGACGACCCGGTGGCGGACGCATGGGCCCGGCTCCGGCTCCTCCTTCACGACAGCGGCCAGCGGATGCCGGTCAACGACTCCTGGATCGCGGCGACCGCGATGTCCCTCGGCGTATCGGTCGTGACCCAGGACGCCGACTACGTCGACATCGCCGGGCTCGATGTGACCAGGGTCTGACGGACGTCAGGTCGCGGCCGGTGGCGGCACGGGGGCCACGACCGGAGCGCGGATCCCGCGTTCGGCCAGGCGTTGCGTGATGCGCGCGCGCAGGAGGCGTTCGACGTCGAACCGTTTGGACGGGCGCGTCTCGGCGACGGCCCGGATCACCACGCCGGTGTCGCTCGTGGTCTCGACGCCGAGGACCGAAGGGCCGTCCATGACCCACTCCTGCAGGTGTTCGTCGTCCCGCAGCTCCTCGAAGAGCTCGTCGAGGAGCGCCCGGACCTGCTCGGGGTCCTGTCCGTACGCGATCCGCGTGTCGACGATCGCGCGGGCCCACCCCCGGGACTTGTTGCTCACGACCTGGATGTTGCCGTTCGGAACCATGTGGATCGTCCCGTCGTAGGCGCGGAGCGCCGTCGCGCGGAGCGTGAACCATTCGATCCGTCCGATCACCGGGTTCGCGGTCGTCTGCATCTCGACCGTGTCGCCGACGCCGAACTGATTCTCGAGCAGGATGAAGAAACCCGACAGGGTGTCCTTCACGATGCTCTGCGCCCCGAACCCCAGCGCGACACCGGCGATCCCCGCGCTCGCGATGAACGGACCGAGCGGCACGTCGAGGTAGTTGAGGATCAGCAGGACGGCGATGATCCACACGACGACGACGAACGTGGCCGAGAGGGCGTGCGCGAGCGTCGCCGCGCGCTGCAGGTTGCCCGACTCCGAGGGGGTCGCGGCCTCCTCGAGCCTGCGGCGGAACCGTCCCACGAACACGTGGAGCGCGAGCGTCGCGACGATCGCGGCGACGACCGTGATCAGGATCGGAACGCCCGCCTCGCGCAGCCAGGTTCCGTCTTCGAGGATCGCCAGCATGTCCCTCATCTAGGCAGACCGTCGCGGACTCGTCAAAGACGCCGAAGACGCGGGACGGGCCCGAAAGCCCGTCCCGCGTGCCGCGCGGCCTCCCCGACGCCTCCCGCGATCTCGCTAGGAGCGCGACTGCGCCTCCTCGATCGCGCGGCGCACGAGCACCTTCACGAGCTCCTGCCGGTACTCGGCGCTGCCGAACGCGTCGGTGGGCGGGCTCGTCCCCTCGGCGGCTCGTTCGCCGGCGGCCGCCGGATCTGCCCCGCCGGCCAGCGCCTCCTCGACGCCGGCGGCGCGGATCGGGCGGTCGGCCATGTTCGTGAGCGCGACCGCAGGCCCGCCGCCGTTGGCGCCGAGCGCCGCGACGCCGACGAGCGCCCAGTCCTGCGCGCGCCGGTGGAACTTCACGTAGCTCCAGCCCCGATCCGTGGTCTTCGGCACGCGGATCTCGGTCAGGATCTCGTTGTGCGCCAGGTCGGGCTCGAACAGCCCCTTGAAGAAGTCGGGGGCTGCGACCGTCCGCGACGAGCCGTCGGGACCGCGGACGATCAGCTCGGCGTCGAGCGCCACGAGCACCGACGGCATGTCGGACGCGGGATCCGCGTGCGCGACCGACCCGCCGATCGTCCCGACGTGCCGGACCTGCGGGTCGCCGATGCCGGCCGCGGTGTGCGCCACGATCGGGCAGAGCTCCTTCAGCGCCTCGCTGTTCGCCACGTCGTGGTGACGCGTGAGCGCGCCGATCGCGACGTGGTCCTCCTCGTCCTTCACGTACTTCAGGTCCTCGATGCGCGTGATGTCCACGAGCTTCGACGGCCTCGCGAGGCGGAGGCGCATCAGGGGCAGGAGCGAGTGGCCCCCGGCCAGGATCTTCGCCTCGGGATCGTCGGACAGGACCTGGATCGCCTGATCGACGAGTTCGACACGCTGGTACTCGAACGGCGCGGGGATCATACGCCACCCCCGGCATTCTCCGGGGCCGCTCCGGGCGGCCCCTCGGCCTTCGCCTCGTTGATCGCTCGCCAGACGCGTTCGGGCGTCGCCGGCTTGCCGACCTCGGTCACCCCGAGGTGGGAGAGGGCGTCGACGACCGCGTTGATCACCGCGGGCGGCGCGGCGATCGTCCCGGCCTCGCCGATGCCCTTCGCGCCGAGCGGGTTCGACGCCGACGGGGTCTCGGTCCGGTCGAGCTCGAACGACGGCATCTCGGCGGCCGAGGGCAGCAGGTACTGCGTCAGCGTCCCCGTGATGAGGTTCCCGTGCTCGTCGTACATGATCTCCTCGTAGAGCGCCTCGGCGATCCCGAACGCGACCCCGCCGTGCACCTGCCCGTCGACGATCATCGGGTTGATCACGACCCCGCAGTCGTCGACCGCCACGTAGCGCAGGAGCTCGGTCGCCCCGGTCTCGGTGTCCACCTCGGCGACGCAGACGTGGGTCCCGTACGGCCAGGTGAAGTTCTTCGGATCCCAGGTGGCGGTCGCCGTGAGGTCGGGCTCGAACCCGTCCGGCAGGTCGTGCGCGGTCCACGCCGACACCGCGAGATCGGAGATCGTGCGGACCTTGTCCGGCGCCCCCCTGACCCGGAACGACCCGTTCTCGAACTCGAGGTCGTCCTCCGCGACCTCGAGCTCGTGGGCCGCGAGCGTCCGCGCCTTCGCCTTGATCTTCTCCAGGGCGTAGTGCAGGGCCGCGCCGCCGATCGCGATCGAGCGCGACCCGTACGTGTCCATCCCCAGGGGCGATGTCGACGTGTCGCCGTGCAGGACCTCGACGTCGTCGGGCGTGATGCCGAGCTCGTCGGCCGCGATCTGCGCCCAGACGGTCTCGTGTCCCTGGCCGTGCGGCGACGTCCCGATGTAGAGCGTGACCTTGCCGCTCGGCTGGCAACGGACCTGCGCGGCCTCCCATCCCCCCGCGGCGTACCGCAGCGCCCCCAGGATGTTGGAAGGCGCGAGCCCGCACATCTCGATGTAGCTCGAGAGCCCGATCCCGATGTGCTTGGTCTCGCCGTTCTCGCGCCGAGCCGCCTGCTCCTTCCGGTACTGGTCGTAGTCGGCGAGCTCGAGCGCGCGCTCGAACGCCGGAAGGTAGTCGCCGGAATCGACGGAGAGGCCCATGAGTGACGGCCGGTCCTCGGTGAACTTCGGGACGAAGTTCATGCGGCGGATCTCGGCGGGGTCCTTGCCGAGATGTCGCGCGAGCGCGTCGACCGCCCGTTCGACCACGTAGGTCGCCTCCGGCCGTCCGGCGCCACGAACGGCGTCGGTCGGCGTCATGTTCGTCATGACGCCGGTGAACTCGTACCAGTAGGCCTGCGTGTCGTACGGCCCCATGTACACCCAGCCGCCGAGCTCGGGGATGCCGGGCGTGAGCAGCTGGAAGTACGCGCCCATGTCGCAGAGCTCGGTCACCTTGAACCCGAGGATCTTCCCCTCCTCGGTCGCCGCGACCTCCACGTCGTGGATCACCCCTCGCCCGTGGATCGTGACCGCGTAGGTCTCCGACCGGCTCTCGATCCACTTCACGGGGCGACCGGTCCTGCGCGCGAGCGCCAGGCAGAGCGCCTCCTCGGCGTAGACGTTCAGCTTGCCGCCGAACGACCCGCCGACGTCCGGCGCCACGATCCGGAGCTTGTGCTCGGGGATGCCGGTCGTGCCCGCGAGCGTGAATCGCGCGATGTGCGGGATCTGCGTGGACGTCCACAGGGTGAACTCGCCGATCGACGGCACGGGCGACGCGAGCGCGCCGCGGGGCTCGATCGCGCTCGGCGTGTTGCGAGGCGCCTCGTATCGGAGCTGCAGCTTGACCGGCGCGCTGTCGAACAGGCTCTGGTCGCCGCCCCCGCCGTGGCTCCAGTGGACCACGGCGTTCGTCCCGAGCTCGTCGTGGACGAGAGGCGCCCCGTCCTTGCCCGCCTCCTCGATGTCGAGGACGGCATCGAGCGGCTCGTACTCGACCTCCACCGCCTCGGCGGCATCGCCGGCGAGGCCCCTCGTCTCGGCGAGCACGACCGCGACGCCGTCGCCCTGGAACCGCGCCTTGTCCTTGGTGAGCGGCCAGTGATCGGAGGTCTTGATGTCCTCGGTGATCGGCCAGACCATCGGCAGCGGCCCGGCCCACTCGTCCGCGAGGTCGGCGCCGCTCCAGGCGCCCACCACGCCGGGGATCTCGAGCGCCTTGGACACGTCGACACCGACCACGCGCGCGTGCGCGAACGGGCTCCGGACGACGGCCATGTGCAGCATGCCCGGCACGACCATGTTGTCGACGAAGCTGCCCTCGCCTCGCAGCAGCGCGGGATCTTCCTTGCGCAGTACGGGTTGCCCGACGAACTTCTCGGTGATGGCCATCTCGACCTCCTACGCCTTCGCCCCGGCCGTCTGGCCGGCGGCGTCGAGGATCGACTTCACGATGTTGTGGTAACCGGTGCAGCGACAGAGGTTTCCCTCGAGCGAGTGGCGAACCTCCTCCTCGGTAGGGCTCGGGTTCTCCATCAGGTAGCTCGCCGCGGCCATGACCATCCCCGGCGTGCAGTAGCCGCACTGGAGGCCGTGGTTGCGGCGGAAGGCCTCCTGGATCGGGTGCAGCTCGCCGTCGGACGCCATCCCCTCGATCGTCGTGATCGTTCGTCCGTCGACCTGCGCGGCGAGGAGCGTGCACGATTTCACCGACTCCCCGTCGAGCAGGACCGTGCACGACCCGCACGACGAGGTATCACATCCGACGTTGGTCCCGGTGAGCCCGAGGGTCTCCCGGAGGAAGTACACGAGGAGCGTGCGCGGCTCGACGTCCGCCTCGCGCGCGACCCCGTTGACGGTGACCGACACGTTGGTCACGGGTCCCCCTTTCCAACGGGTAGAACCTCGAATCGTAGACCCGGCGCCCGCGCTCGCGCGAGTTCACCCCCGGGCAACGCCTAGGGCTCGGGCCAACCGCCCGGATCTGCGCCGCTCGCCTCCTCGGCCGAGCAATCGGTCCCGGTGCCGAGGACGGTTGCGGATGGGTCTGCCCCCCCGAGCCGGATCCAGAAGCACTCGCCGGTGTCGGCCCTGGCGCTGGCGGTCCACGACCCCTCGACGGCCAGCACGCTCACGACCTCGGAGTCGTTCGAGCTCTGGTCCGGGTCGATCAGCAGCAGGTCCTCGAGCTCGCGGTCGAGCTCGAGAAGGTGTCGCGTCGCGTCCCCGAACGTCCCCTCCTCCGCGTGGATCCGCTCGGCTGCGGCCGCGACCTTCCGCAGGTTCGACTGGGCGTAGGCGACGGCGCCGGTCCGTGCCACCGGACGGAAGGCGATCACGAGCGCGACCAGCAGGATCCCGCCCACGGCGAGCGCCGCGAAGACCTTCCAGAAGCCGCGGTTGCCGGGCACGGCTGCGACGATACCGAGCGGGTGTTCAGTCTGACTTGACCTTTGCGAGGCACCGGAGGGATAGTCGTCGTTCGTTCCGGTCCACGAACACCGCCGAGCCCGCCGGCCGCGACCTGGGAGGTCATGCATGCTGCCGTCGAGGTTCGACTACCACCGGCCGGAGTCACTGGACGAGGCACTTCGACTGCTGGCGGAGCTCGACGACGCGAAGGTCCTTGCCGGCGGCCAGAGCCTGATCCCGGTGATGAAGCTGCGGCTCTCGGCCCCGGAGCACCTCGTCGACATCAACCGTGTACCGGGACTGGACGGCATCGAGGAATCCGGCGGCGCCCTCCGGGTCGGCGCGCTCGCCCGCCACAACCAGGTGGCGGCCTCCGACGTGGTGGCTCGGTATCCGATGCTCGCGGCGGCCGCCCCGCAGATCGCCGACCCGATCGTCCGCAACCTCGGGACGATGGGCGGCTCGCTCGCCCACGCGGACCCAGCCGGCGACTGGGGGGCCGTGATGCTGGCCGCAGGCGCGAGCGTGGTCGCGCGGAGCGCGCGCGGGGAGCGCGAGATCCCCATGACCGAGTTCCTCGTCGACGTGTTCACCACCAGCCTCGAGGCAGACGAGATCCTCACCGAGATCCGGGTACCTGCGCGCGCGCGCGCCGGTGGGACGTACCTGAAGCTCGAACGCAAGGTCGGCGACTTCGCGACGGTCGGCGCCGCGGTCCAGGTGGAGCTGTCGAACGGGACGATCGGCCGGGCGGGGATCGCGCTCACCGGCGTCGGCAGCACGAACGTGCACGCGACCGAGGCCGAGGCCTCGCTCGCGGGGGCCGAACCCACGGAGGGGGCGTTCGCAGAGGCCGCGAGGCTCGCCGCCGCGTCGACGAACCCGATCTCCGACGTGCGGGGGTCGGCCGAGTACAAGCGACACATGGTCGAGGTCTTCGTTCGGCGAGGCCTCGCCACGGCTGCCGAGATGGCACCGGCGTGAGCGGTCCACGAGCGAGTCACGAGGAGGCGGGCAGATGAACGTCACGATCACGGTGAACGGCGCCGAGCAGTCGGCCAACGTGGAGCCACGCCTGCTCCTGGTCCATCTCCTGCGGGAGGAGCTCGCTCTCACCGGCACCCACGTGGGGTGCGACACGACGAGCTGCGGCGCCTGCACGGTCCTGTTGGACGGCACGCCGGTGAAGTCCTGCACGATGTTCGCGGTCCAGGCGGACGGGCGCGAGGTCACGACCGTCGAGGGACTCAAGCAGGACGGCCAGCTCCACCCGATCCAGGCGGCGTTCAAGGAGGAACACGGCCTGCAGTGCGGGTTCTGCACCCCCGGGATGATGCTGACCGGCGCCGCGCTGCTCAAGGAGAACGCGTCACCCTCCGACGAGGAGGTGCGCTGGGCGATCTCCGGCAACATCTGCCGCTGCACGGGCTACATGAACATCGTGAAGGCGATCCAGACCGCCGGCCAGCAGATGGCCGCGTCGACCACCGAGAGCTAGGGGGAGCGACATGGCCACTGAAGCCGAGGAGATCCGCGGCGTCGGACACAGCGTGAAGCGCAAAGAGGACGACCGGTTCATCCAGGGCAGGGGCACCTACATCGACGACGTGAAGCTCCCGGGCATGCTCCACATGGCGATCCTCCGGAGCCCCTATGCGCATGCGACGATCAACGGGATCGACACCTCGAAGGCGGCGGGGATGCCGGGGGTGATCGCCGTCGTGACCGGCGAGCTCATGGCGCAGCACAACCTCGCGTGGATGCCGA
This sequence comes from Actinomycetota bacterium, assembly GCA_035250725.1. Lineage (GTDB taxonomy): Bacteria > Actinomycetota > UBA4738 > UBA4738 > HRBIN12 > DASSJM01. Next base: position 2,354 of record DATFEU010000330.1, on the reverse strand, counting down.
CCCTTTCGTACGACACGCAGGCAGTGCTCGCGACCGACAAGGTGCGGTTCCAGGGCCAGGAGGTGGCCGCGGTCGTCGCCACGGATCCGTACGTCGCCAAGGACGCCCTCGAGCTGATCGAGGTCGACTACGACCCGCTCCCGGCGGTCGTGTCGCCGCAGCAGGCGTCCGGGTCCGACGCGCCGGTGATCCGAACGGACAAGGAAGACCAGAAGGACAACCACATCTACTCGTGGGAGAGCGGCGACAAGGACGCGACCGACCAGGCCTTCGACGAGGCCGACCACGTCGTGTCGCTCGACACGTTCTACCCGCGTTCGCATCCCGCGCCCGTCGAGACGTGCGGATGCGTCGCCGACGTCGACCCGGCGACGGGCCAGGCAACGATCTACATGACCAGCCAGGCGCCGCACCTGATCCGGACGGTGTTCGCGCTCGTGACGGGACTGCCCGAGGAGAAGATCCGGATCATCTCGCCGGACCTCGGCGGCGGCTTCGGGAACAAGGTGCCGGTCTACCCTGGCTACGTCGTCGCGACCGCTGCATCCCTCCTCCTCGGCAAGCCCGTGAAGTGGATCGAGGAGCGGTACGAGAACCTCATCTCCACGGGCTTCGCCCGCGACTTCCACATGCACGGCGAGATGGCGCTGTCCAAGGACGGCAGGATGAAGGGCCTGCGCGTGTCGCTGCTCGCGGACGAGGGCGCGTTCTACGCGGACGCACAGCCGAGCAAGTTCAAGGTGGGTCTGTTCCACATCGTGACGGGCTCGTACGACCTGCCCGCCGCGCACGTCTCGGCGGACGGCTACTACACGAACAAGGCGCCCGGCGGGGTCGCCTACCGGTGCTCGTTCAGGGTCACCGAGGCCTCCTACATGATCGAGCGGCTCGTGCAGAACGCCGCGTACGAGCTCGGGATGGATCCGGCGGAGCTCCGGCGGACGAACTTCATCAAGGCGGACCAGTTCCCGTACACGAGCGTCACCGGGTTCGAGTACGACTCTGGCGACTACCACGGCGCGATGGATCTCGCGCTGGAGACCGTCGGCTACGACGAGCTCCGAAGGGAACAACAGGAAGCCCGTCAGCAGGGCCGGCTCCTGGGCATCGGACTCGCGAGCTTCACGGAGGTCGTGGGGGCGGGACCGCACCACGACTACGACATCCTCGGGATCAAGATGAACGATGGCGCCGAGCTCCGCGTGCATCCCACCGGCAAGGCGATCCTGAAGATCAGCTCGAAGACCCAGGGCCAAGGGCACGAGACGACGTTCGCCCAGATCGTCGCCGAGGAACTCGGGATCCAGCCCGAAGACGTCAAGGTCCAGCACGGGGACACGGACAACACGCCGTACGGACTGGGGACCTATGCCTCGCGATCGACGCCGACGGTCGGCGCGGCGACCGCGATGGTGTCACGCAAGCTCCGCGAGAAGGGTCGCAAGCTCGCCGCCCACCTGCTCGAGGTGTCGGAGGAGGACGTGGAGTTCGAGAAGGGTCGGTACTTCGTCAAGGGGGCGCCGGAGAACGCGAAGACGATCCAGGACGTCGCGTTCGCCGCCTACACGAACTTCCCGGACGGGATGGAATCCGGCCTCGAGGACCGGGCCTACTACGACCCACCGAACCTGACGTTCCCCTTCGGCACGTACGCGGTGGTCGTCGAGGTCGACGAGGACACCGGCGTGTGGAAGGTGGACCGCATGGTCGCCGTCGACGACTGCGGCGTCCGGATCAACCCCATGATCGTCGAGGGGCAGATCCACGGTGGGCTCGCCGAAGGATTCGCGATGGCGGCCATGGAACAGATCACCTTCGACGAGGAGGGGAACTGCATCGGCGCGAACTTCACCGACTACCTGATCCCCACCGCGTGGGAGACGCCGAAGTTCGAGCTCGGAGCGACCGTCACGCCGTCGCCCCACCACCCGATCGGCGCGAAGGGTGTGGGCGAATCGGCGACGGTCGGTTCGCCTGCGGCGTACGTGAACGCCGTGATCGACGCGCTGTGGCACCTCGGCGTTCGGAACATCGACATGCCGCTCACGAGCGCGAAGGTGTGGGAGGCGATCCAGGCCGCGAAGGCGACCGCGTAGCCTGGACCCATGCGACCCGAGGTCCTGGAGCTCGCGAGCGAGCTGACGCGCGGCGGCGAGCCGTTCGTGCTCGCGACCGTGGTGTGGCGACGCGCGCCGTCCTCGGGGAAGGAGGGATCGACCGCGCTCGTCACCCCCGACCGGCGCGTCCGGGGATGGCTCGGCGGGGCGTGCGCCGAGCCCACGGTGATCCGCGAGGCCCTGAAGGCGCTCGAGGAGGGCACGCCCCGGCTGCTGTTCCTGGGCGGGGAAGAGGAG
>DATFEU010000129.1:0-5760 GCA_035250725.1 Actinomycetota bacterium | reverse complement strand
GGGGGCGACGCGGTCGGCGTGGACTGGCGAGTCCCGCTCGACGCGGCATGGGACCGGATCGGCGCGGATCGCGCGATCCAGGGCAACCTCGACCCCGCGACGTGCACCGCGTCCTGGGAGGCGCTCGAGCCCGCCGCCCTGGCCATCCTCGAACGCGCCGGCGGGCGCGACGGCCACGTCTTCAACCTCGGCCACGGGGTCCTGCCGAGCACGCCCCCGGAGAATCTCCAGCGGCTCGTGGACATGGTGCACGAGCTGACCGCGAGACCCGCGTGAGGGCGGGCCCGATCGGCGTCCTCGTCATGGCGTACGGCACCGCGAGCGGGCCGGACGACGTCGAGCGCTACTACACGGACATCCGGGGAGGCCGCGCGCCGAGCCCCGAGCACCTCGCCGAGCTCCTCGAGCGGTACGCGGCGATCGGGAACCGATTCCCGCTGCTCGACATCACCACCCGGCAGGCCGAGGGTCTCGAGCGCGAGCTGAACGCGGGAGACGGGCAACGGTTCCGCGCGTACCTCGGGATGAAGCACTCGCCGCCGTTCATCGCCGACTCCGTCGAGCGCATGCGGGCCGACGGGATCGAGCGCGCGGTCGGCATCGTCATGGCGCCACACTGGTCGGCGATGTCGGTCGGGTCCTACGTCGAGCGCGTGACCGAGGCCGCGGGCGACGGTGCTCCGTCCTTCGCGTTCGTCCGCAGCTACCACGATCACCCCGGGTTCGTGGCGTTCCTGGCGCAGCGGGTGGCGCACGCACTCGGGACGTTGATGCCGGCCGAGCGCGCCCGCGCGGCGGTCGTGTTCTCCGCGCACAGCCTCCCCGTCCGGACGCTCGAGGACGGATCGATGCGGTGCCTGCGATGCACCGAGTGCGAGACGGAGTGTGCGTACCGGTTCGGTCTCCAGGAGACGGCCGACCTCGTGGCCGCCGAGCTCGACCTGTCGCATCACGCGATCGCCTGGCAGAGCGCCGGCCGGACGGCGGACCCGTGGTGGGGTCCGCCGCTCGAGGACGTGATCGACGGGCTCGCGAACGACGGGTTCGATGCCGTGGTCGTCTGCTCGGCGGGGTTCGTCGCCGACCATCTTGAGATCCTCTACGACCTCGACATCGAGGCGAAGCAGCGAGCGGAGGCCGCCGGGATGCGGTTCGTGCGCACGGAGATGCCGAACGCCGACTCGGCGTTCGTGGGCGTGCTCGCCGACGTGGTGCGGGAACGGCTCGCGCCGCGCGCCTGAGCGACGCGCGTGAGCGGGCGGGCCGTCGTCGTCGGAGGAGGCGTCGCCGGGCTCGCCACCGCCCACCGGCTGCTCCGCGCCGACCCGTCGATCGACCTCACCGTGTTCGAGTCCGAGCCTCGCGTCGGCGGGCGCCTCGCGACGGCCGAGGTCGGCGGCCTCGAGCTCGACGCGGGGCCGGATTCCTTCGTCGCCCGCAAGCCATGGGCGGTCGAGCTCTGCCGCGAGCTCGGGCTCGAGCTCGTGGAGCCCGGGGCCCGCGCCGCGTTCGCCTGGACCGATCACGGGCTCGAGCCGCTCCCTCCGAGCGCGCTCGGCGTCCCCGCGCTCGTCGGGGAGCTCCTCCGCTGGCCCGGCCTGTCGCGCGCGGGACGGCTCCGAGCGATCGCGGACCTGGTCCGCAAGCCGAGGAAGGACCCCGCAGACGAGTCGCTCGGCGCCCTGCTTCGGCGCCGGCTCGGGGACGAGGCGACCGAACGGCTCGTCGCGCCGCTCCTCGGCGGGCTGTTCGCCGGCGACGTCGACCGGCTCGACGTGCGATCGACGTTCCCCGAGCTCGAGCGGTGGGAGCAGGCGTACGGCAGCCTGATCCGTGGCTCGAAGGCGGCGCTCGAGGCGGCCGGCGATGCCGGGCCCATGTTCGTTCGGCCGGCCGACGGCGCCGCCGCCCTCCCCGGCGCGTTGCTCGCGGCGATTGGGGCGGAGCGGGTCCGGACGGGCATCCAGGTGCTCGCGGTCGAACCGCGTGGGATCACGAACGTCGTCCGTTCGAACGCCGGCGACCTCGAGGCGGAGGGCGTCGTCGTCGCGACGCCGGCGTTCGTCGCCGCGGAACTGGTGACCGCCGCCGCCCCGCTGCGCTCGATCCCCTACGTGAGCACGAGCGTCGTGCTCCTCGTCTACCCCGAGGGGACGGGGAACGTGCTCCCGGACGCCACCGGGTTCGTCGTCCCGTCCGGCGCCGCCCCGATGACCGCCGCGACGTTCCTGTCTCGGAAGTGGCCGAACCCCGCGTTCGGCGACCGCGCGATCGTCCGGTGCTTCGTCGGCGCGTCCGGATCCGAGGACGTGCTCGCCGCCCCCGACGGGGACATCGTCGAGGCGGTCGCCCGTCACCTCGAAGCGGTGGTGGACCTCCCCGAGCGGCCGGAGACGTCCCGGGTCGTCCGATGGCCTCGCTCGATGCCGCAGTACGAGGTCGGGCACGCCGACCGCGTCCGGGCCGTCGCCGAGGCGCTCCCGCCGGGTATCTTCGTCGCTGGGAACGCGTACGGAGGTGTCGGCGTGGCCGACGCCGTCCGGAGCGCGAACGAGGCCGCGGAGCGCGCGTCGGCGCATCTCGCGGGTGATCGAACGACGACGGAGCCGAGATGACGGACCAGGGCAACGACACCGGCGTCGTGTACGCGTCGTACCCGTGCTTCAAGGCGACGCGAGCCTTCCGCGAGCTCGACCAGGACGACGCCGTGCGGGAGATCGAGGACCTCTTCAAGGGTTGGGAGGGGGTCGCCGTTCGCGGCGTGTACTCCACGGTGGGGTTCCGCGCCGACACCGACCTCATGCTCTGGCTCGTCGCGTCGTCGCTCGACGCGCTCCAGGACGCGTTCGTCGCGTTCGGCAGGACGCGGGCGGGTCGCGAGCTCGAGGTGTCCTGGGCCTTCATGGGCGTCGTGAAGCCCGCGGAGTTCACGGCCGATCATGCACCCGCGTTCGTGAAGGGCGAAGCGCCGAGGCGATACCTGTGCGCCTACCCGTTCGTCCGCACGCCGGAGTGGTACCTGCTGCCGCCGGAGGAGCGGGCGAGGCTCCTGCGCGAGCACGGCGAGATCGGCCGCGAGTTCCCGGACGTGCTCGCCAACACGACGAGCGCGTTCGGGATCAACGACTGGGAGTGGATCCTCGCCTTCGAGGCGGACGAGCTCGATCGCATCGTCGACTGCATCCGCCGGCTCCGGGCTGCGGAGGCCCGGCGGTTCACGAAGGAGGAGGTGCCGTTCGTGACGGGGATCCGCAAGGACGTCCGGGCGGCGTTCGCCGACCTCGCCTAGCTCCGCCGGCTCACGCTCCTCCGCGCCATAATCTGTGTCTCGGCCGATCGAAATGGAGGATGCCGTGGCCCACGCCAAGGACAAGGGCGAGAAACACAACAAGAAGACCGCTCAGAAGTCCATCAAGGAGAAGCGGGCGGCCAAGAAGGCGAAGAAACAGTCTTCGTCTCCCAAGTCCGTATAGGCGTGTTCGAGGACCTGCTCTCGACCTGGGACGGCGAGGAGGTCGCCGTCCGGTTCGACGCGCGGACGGGCGCGTGGATGTTCGTCTGCGTCCACTCGACGGTGCTCGGCCCCGCGGCAGGCGGGACGCGGATGAAGGTCTATCCTGCCCCGGACGACGCGCTCGGCGACGGCGTGCGGTTGTCCTCGGCCATGACGAGCAAGAACGCGATGGCCGGGCTCCCGCTCGGGGGCGGCAAGGCGGTCATCGCCGTGCCCGAGCTCCCCGCGGGTCCGGCACGCCGAGACCTGTTGCTTCGCTACGCGGATCTGGTCGAGTCGCTCCGCGGCAGGTACCGGACCGCGTGCGACATGAACACCGAGTCCGCCGACATGGACGTCGTGGGCGAGCGCACCACTTACGTGTTCGGGAAGACCGAGGCGGCGGGCGGCTCCGGGACATCGGCGCCGGCGACGGCCGACGGCGTGGACGTCGGGCTCCGCGCGGCGGCCGCCCACGCGTTCGGCCGGGACGATCTCACCGGACGGACCGTCGCCGTGCAGGGTGTGGGCAAGGTGGGTGACCCGCTCGCTCGTTCGCTCGCCGAGGCGGGGGCCAGGCTCGTGCTCGCCGACGTCGACGACGTGCGCGCGAAGGAGCTCGCCGACGAGCTCGACGGCAGCAGCGTGGGCGCGGAGGACGTGTTCGACGTGGACTGCGACGTCTTCTCGCCGTGCGCGACCGGCGGCGTGCTCTCGAGGGACACGATCGCCCGGCTCCGGTGCCGGGTGGTCGCCGGCGCCGCCAACAACCAGCTCGCCGAGCCCGCGGACGCCGAACGGCTGGCCGAGCGGGGGATCCTCTACGCGCCGGACTACGTGGTGAACGCCGGCGGGATCATCCATCTCGCGTCGCTCGAACTGCTCGGCGAGGACGTTCGGGCTCGGGACGAGCGTGTGCGCGCGATCGGCGAGACGCTGCGGGAGGTGTTCCGCGTCGCGGACGACCGCGGGATCTCGACCGCCGCGGCGGCGGACGCGATCGTCGAGCAGCGGCTCGAGGCCGGTCGTCGAGGGGCGGGCTGATGGCACGCGACCTCGCGTCGATGGAGTGCGTTCCCTGTCGGGGAGGCGTCCCGCCGCTCACCCACGAAGAGATCGAGGGCTACCTCCAGGACCTGGGGAACGGGTGGTCCGTGATGGAGGACCACCACCTCGTGAAGGAGTATCGCTTCAAGGACTTCCAGGAGGCCCTCGGGTTCACGAACCGTGTCGGGGAGCTCGCCGAGAGCGTCAATCACCACCCGGACATCCACCTCGCCTGGGGCAGGTGCGGGATCACGGTCTGGACGCACAAGATCGATGGGCTGCACGAGGCCGACTTCGTGTTCGCCGCGAAAGCGGACCGGGCGTTCGACGAGTCCCGTCCCGACTGACCTCGAGTTGTCCCCTCGGTAACCGGAGCGTTGCGCGGTGGTAACCAACGCACGGCGCCGATGCCGCATCATCGGGTGATGCGGACGAGCTTGGAGACCGCGGTCGTCCGGGACGCGGAGCCACGCGACGCCGGAGCCCTGAACGAGATCCATAACCACTACGTGCAGACCTCGGCGACCAGCTTCGCGCTGACCCCCACGACCGAGGCCGAGCGGCTCGACTGGCTGGCCGAGCATCCGCCGCGAGGCCCGCACCGGGTCGTCGCCGCCGAGGAGCGCGGCCGCCTGCTCGGCTCCGGCTCGAGCAGCCGGTACCGCTCGCGCGAGGCGTACGCCACGTCGATCGAGACGAGCGTCTACGTCGCGGAAGGCCGGACCGGCCGGGGGATCGGGACCGCGCTCTACGAGTTCCTGTTCGCGGCGCTGGTCGAGGAGGACCTGCATCGCGCGTACGCCGGCATCACGATGCCGACCCCGGTCTCCGTGGCCCTGCACCGACGGTTCGGGTTCGAGCACGTGGGGACGTTCCGCGAGCAGGGTCGCAGGTTCGGCCGCTACTGGGACGTCGCTGGTTCGAGAAGGCCCTCTGACCGATCAGCCCGCGGCGACCAGGCCCTGCTCCCGCAGCGTGGCCCACGGGATCACGTGGCAGTACGGCTCGTGTCCGTTCTTGTCGTAGTACCGCTGGTGGTAGTCCTCGGCCGCGTAGAACCGCCCCGCCGGCTCGATCTCCGTGGCGATCGGCCGGTCGAACCGCGGCCGCGCCCGATCGCGGGACGCCTCGGCGGCCGCCTGCTGCTCCGGCGAGTGCGTGAAGATCGCGCTCCGGTACTGGTCACCGACGTCCGGCCCCTGGCGGTCGACCTGGGTCGG
>DATFEU010000328.1:0-2245 GCA_035250725.1 Actinomycetota bacterium | reverse complement strand
CCACGATCCCGTTCACCGTCGTGGCGCGCTGTCCGGGCGGGCACGCGCTCGTCACGCGGAACCGGCCGTTCGACGACGAGGGCTCGCCGTTCCCCACCTTGTTCTGGCTCACGTGTCCGCAGGCCGTTCGCGCGGTCTCTCTGGTGGAATCGGGCGGCGCGATCGCCGAGCTGAACGAGCGGATCCGCACCGACTCCGATCTCGCGTTCGCCGTCGAGCGCGCACACGCTGAGTACGCGCGCGAACGCGCGCGCGACGATCCGCGGGCGCAGGCGTTCGGCGGCGTCGGCGGGACGCGAATCGGCATCAAGTGCCTGCACGCCCACTACGCGAACCACCTCGCGGGCGGCGACGACGTGCTCGGCGCCTGGGTCGCCGAACGCGTCGAGCCGATCCACGACGAGCGGCCCGGGCGGGTCGCCGCGATCGACCAGGGCACGAATTCGATCCGACTCCTCGTCGTCGAGGTGCTCGACGACGGGAACCACGAGGAGCTCGCGCGCGACATGGTGATCACGCGGCTGGGCCAAGGCGTCGACGATACCGGTGAGATCGCACCCGACGCCCTGGCACGATCGGCCGGCGTCCTCGAACGGTACGTTCGCCGCGCGCGCGCGCTCCATGCCGAACGGATCCGCGTCGGAGCGACCGCCGTCCTCCGCGATGCGTCGAATCGTTCCACGTACGAGCGGCTCGTCGAGCGGGCCGGCGCCGAGCTCGAGGTGCTGAGCGGTGAGCGCGAGGCCGAGCTCTCGTTCCTCGGCGCGACGAGCGGCATGGCGCGTGCGCTCGTCGAGGCGCTGCCGCCGTACCTCGTCCTCGACATCGGGGGCGGCTCGACCGAGTTCGTCCTCGGCTCCGAACGGCCTACTGCGGCGATCTCGACGCAGATGGGCAGCGTCCGGCTCACCGAGCGCTTCGTCGCGCACGACCCGCCGGAGCGGCGGGAGCTCTCGGCGATGCGGGCGGAGGTCGGGGGCCTGCTCGACGAGGCCGAGCGGGTGGTGCCGACCGCGGCCGCCCGAACGCTGGTCGTGGTCGCCGGCACGTCGACGACGGTGCAGGCGATCTCGCTCGGCCTGGAGTTCTACGACCCGGAGCGGATCCACCGGACCGTGCTCGCGCGCGCCGATGCCGAGCGCGTCCTCGCCCGGCTGTCCGGGATGACGACGCCCGAGCGCGCCGCGCTCCCGGTGATGGCGGCGGGACGGGCGGACGTGATCGTCGCCGGCGCGGTCATCCTGCTCGAGGTGATGGGCCGCTTCGGGTTCGAGCAGGCGGTCGTCTCGGAGACGGACATCCTGGACGGGCTCGTGCTCGAGATGTTCGGGTGATCCGGCGATCTCCCGATCGCTCGGTCGTCCGGTAACCTGTGCCGCTCGTGCCGAAGAACACGCGGAACCGACAGCTCGCGAAGCAGCACCAGCGCCGCCAGGCCGAGAAGATGCAGGCCCGGCGGCGGAAGCAGCTGCGCACGATCGCCATCGCGCTCGTGATCGCGTTGCTGGGGTCGCTCGGCGCGTTCATCGCGTTCACCACAGGGGACGAGCCGGCGCCGGCCGCCACCGGCGCGACGGGTGAAACCGGCGAGGCGACCGGCGCCACGGGCGAGCCGGGCGCCCAGACGGGTACCGTCGACCCCGAGCCCGGTCCCGAACAGGTCGCGTGCGGCGCCGACCAGCCGAAGGGCGCGCTGCGCCCGAAGCCCCAGTACTCGGCTCCCGGGCAGGTGGTCGAGGAGGGCCAGGTCTACACGGCCGAGATCCGAACCTCGTGCGGGACGATCATGGTCGAGCTGCTCGCCGATCAGGCGCCCGAGACCGTGAACTCGTTCGTGTTCCTCGCCCGGAACGGGTACTTCGACGGCCAACGGATCCACCGGCTCGATACGTCGATCGACGTGATCCAGGGCGGCGACCCGACGGGGACGGGGTCGGGCGGGCCCGGGTACTCGATCCCGGACGAGCTGACCGGGGACGAGGCCTACGGTCCCGGCGTGCTCGCGATGGCGAACGCCGGCCCCGACACGGGCGGGAGCCAGTTCTTCCTCGTGACGGGCGAGAACGGGCACGCGCTCGACGACCAGGGCGCGTGGACGGTCTTCGGGAACGTCGTCGAGGGGCTCGACGTCGCGAAGCGGATCCAGGGCCTCGAGATCCAGGACCCGGCCGCGGGCATCGCCGGCCAGCAGCCCGCCGAGGCCGTCTACCTCGAGAAGGTCAGGATCCTCGAGGGTTCCTAGCGC
>DATFEU010000319.1:0-2987 GCA_035250725.1 Actinomycetota bacterium | reverse complement strand
GCTCCTCGACGGGGCGCTGAAGCCGATCATCTGGAACGAGACGACGCCCGAGGTGTTCGGCGTCGACAACCTCGAGGGCCTGAAGGGCCCGGTGATGTTCATCTCGAACCACTCGAGCCACCTCGACGCCTCGATCATCCTGACGACCCTGCCGTACCCGTGGCGCGAGAAGACCGCGACGGCCGCGGCCAAGGACTACTTCTTCGACGTGTGGTGGCGTTCGGCGTTCACGGCGCTCGTGTACGCGGGGTTCCCGGTCGAGCGCGGCGCGGGCGAGAAGGCCACGGCGAAGGCCAAGGAGCTGATCCGCGACGGGTGGAACATCATCGTGTTCCCGGAGGGGACGCGTTCGACCGACGGGTGGCTCCAGCGGTTCCGCCACGGGACGTCGCGGCTCGCGCTCGAGATGAGCATGCCGGTCGTGCCGATCGCGATCGTCGGCGCGTACGCGGCGATGCCGAAGGGCCGCTCGTGGCCGAGGAAGGGGCGGCCGCCGATCCGCGTTCGGTACGGGAAGCCGATCGTCCCGGCCGAGGGCGAGACCCACCAGCAGCTGTCGCTCCGGATGCAGCAGGGGGTGGCGGAGCTGTTCGACGAGGACCGGACGTCGTGGTGGGAGGCCTCGCGCCGGGCGGCGCAGGGCGAGACGCCGAAGCTCTCGGGCCCCGTCGGCCCGGGCTGGCTCCGGACGTGGGAGGGCTCGCGCCCGATCCGGCGGAGCGGCAAGCCGCCGGTCTGGAAGTAGCCGTGACGCGGACGGGGGGAGAGAAACGGCGGCACGCGCTGATCGACGAGGCGATCCGCGCCTTCGGCCGCGACGGCTACTCGGGGGCGAGCCTGGACCAGATCGCGACCGCGGTCGGGATCCGCAAGCAGACGTTGCTCTACTACTTCCCGACGAAGGACGCGCTGCTCGAGGCCTGCATGCAGGCGGCGGGCCAGCGCGTCGCGCAGGAGATCGCGGAAGCGCTCGAGGGTCGCGAGACCTACTGGGACAAGGCGGAGGCGGTGATCCACGCCGTGTTCGCGCTTGCCGAGGAGTGGCCCGAGTTCCCGATGTTCGTACGCGAGGCGGGGCGCCTGGGCGCCGACGGCATCGAGCGGTTCACGGGCGCGCTCGAGCCGCTGCGGGTGCGGGCGGTCGACTTCCTTCAGGCGGGCATGGACGCCGGCGAGATCCGCAAGCAGGACCCCGCGCTGCTTCTGTTCATGCTCTACACGGCCGTCGTCGGCTCGCTCACCGAGGCGAGCGTGCTTCGAGCGGTCGTCGGCGAGGACAAGGGACGGCAGTCGCTTCGTCTGCGCGAGCGGGAGGTGGTCGGGTTCGTGCGAAGCGCGCTTCAGCCAGTCTGATCGAGACCGTCACACTCGGTCGCAGGCGTGCAGTGGCGGCGAGCAGACCTCGTGCGCGATGGCAAGCGACGGAGAGCTGCGGTCATGTCCCCCATGGGCGTCCACGTACACTTCGGGTCGAACTGAGTTCAGCGAGTTGTCGTCGTTCCGCTCGCAACGATGTCGCACCGGCGCCGATGACGTTCCGGTTGCCCGAGGCGTCGTAGGTAGAGCGACCGTACGGGCACATCGGGAGTGAGGATGCGCAAGCTGATCGTGAGCAACCTGATCTCTCTGGACGGCTACGCGTCCGGCCCCGGCAGCGACGTGATGGCGCTGCCGTTCGACACGACGTTCAGCGATCACAACCTCGAGCTCATGCAGGCCGCCGACATCCTGGTGTCCGGCGCCGTGACGCACCGCGGGATGTTGAGCTACTGGCCTCCTGTGGCCGATGACCCGGTCCAGCCCGAGGTCGAGCGGGCCATCTCGCGCCGTCACCGTGAGCTGGAGCACCTGGTGGTCTCCGACACCCTGACCGCCGAGGAGACCGAGCCGTGGCGCGAGAACACCAGGATCGTGCGCCGGCACGAGGCTCGGGACGCGATCGCGGAGGCCAAGGAGGGCGAGGGCGGCACGCTCCTGGTCTTCGGCAGCATGACGACGTGGAACGGCCTGCTCGCGGCCGGCTTGGTCGACGAGCTCCACATCATGGTCGGCGCCGGCGTTCTGGTCGACGGTATTCCCGCTTTCTCGGTCCGGCCACCGGGTCCGATGCGGCTGACCGGCGCGCGGCAGCTCGGCGACTCCAACATCGCTCTGCTCGTCTACTCGCTGACCTGACTCGGCCGAGGGAAGGGCTATCGGCTCGGCAGCGATCGCGGGAGCCCGAACGATGGGAGCACGCTGTTGTCGAAGCGGGTGATCGCGCAGATCTTGTCGCCGGCGAGGGTGAGGACGAGGACGCCGGTCCCGTGCCGGATGCCGTTGCGGGCGCGGAGGTAGGCCCCGAACGCCGGCTGCCCGTTGGCCCGCGTCGGCACGAGGTCGAACCTGCGGCCCGCGTCGATGATGCTGGCGTAGAAGCGGGACACGAGGTCACGGCCCTGGTACTCGAGGGGCATCGGCGGCATCGAGATGAAGACGTCGTCGGTCAGGAGCGCCACCACCGCATCGAGGTCGCCGGCCTCGTACGCGCGGACGAACTCGGCCACGAGCGCGTGCTCGGAGGGGGACTCGGGCGCGGGAGCCGGTTCGCGGTCCGCCGCCCGCGGGAGCCGCCGGTGCAGGCCGGCACGCGCTCGTTTGAGCGCGCTGTTGACCGAGTCGACGGTCGAGTCCAGCATGTCGGCGACCTCGGCGGCGTGGAACCCGAGGACGTCCCGCAGGATGAGCACGGCGAGCTGGCGAGGCGGCAGGACCTGCAGGGCGGTCACGAAGGCGAGAGCGATCGATTCCTTCTGGTCATAGCGGGCCTCCGGGCCGAGCGGCATGCCGAGGGCGCCTTCGAGGAGGGCGTCGGGATACGGCTCCAGCCAGAGGACTTCGCCGAGTCGGGTCGGCACGGGTGGTTCGACGTTGGGCACGTCCCACTCCTTGTGGGGCCGGCGGCTGGCCGTGCGACGCGCGTTGAGGCAGGTGTTGGTGGCGATCCG
>DATFEU010000127.1:0-2036 GCA_035250725.1 Actinomycetota bacterium | reverse complement strand
CTGGCCGAGGCGAGCTTGCCCCGGAGGATCTCGGAACGGGCGGAGGCGGTGATGTGGATCGGCCCCGGCAGCCGCGCGACGGTGCTCTGGGAGAGCGTGGCCTCGGCCTCGTCGAGCCGTCCCGCGAGCAGCTCGATCTCGGCCCTCGATCCCATCACCATCGGCACCGCCAGCGGGCTCCACTCCTTCGCGATGCCGAGCCCCTGGTCCGCCAGCTCCAAGCCCCGCTCGAGATGGCCGAGGTTCGCGTACAACGCGCCCAGGTCGCCACGGGTGATCGCCTGCGGGGGCACGAATCCGGAGAGCTCGGAGAGCCGGATGCACTCGCGCATCTTGTCGAAGGCGCGGCCCAGGTTCCCCCGCTCGACGTCGATGTGGTACGCGTTGAGCAGGCTGTACGACTGGCCCCAGGGGTTCCCGATCTCGCCGGCGTTGGCGTACGCCTCGTCGCACAGCGCGAGCGCCTCGTCGCACTCGCCCGCGAGCCCCAGCAGCGCACCCGTGCTCGAGAGGTTCTCGCACAGCATGGGCAGGTTGCCCATCTCGCGCCACAGGGGCCTGGCCTCCTCGAGACACGCCCGGGCGGCCGGGAGGTCGCCGACGGCCGCGTACGGCCGCCACAGGTCGTTCAGCGTGAAGGCCATCTGCTCGCGCGCGTTCAGCTGGCGCGCGATCGCGAGGGAGCGCTCCCCGGCGTCGACGGCCTCCGCCGGGTCGCCGCCGCTGAAGACGTTGAGGATCATCAGGTTCCACAGCGCCTTGGATTCGGCCGGGCGATCGTCGAGCTCGCGGGCGAGCTCGATCGTCCGTTCGGCGAGCTTCCGTCCCTTGGTCCCGTCGAACAACGGCGTCGGAGTTGCGTACAGGGTGGTGAGCGCCGTGCTGGCGGCGAGCCCGGCGGCTTGCGCGCCGGTCGCCTGCGCCAGCTTCTCCATCTCCTCGTAGTTGTCGACGGCCTCGTCGAACCGCCCCCAGAGCTCGAGCGTGCGGCCTCGGCTCGGGTACAGGTGCCCGAGCGCCTCCTCGGCCCGGTCGAGCCGACCCGCGGCCTCGATCGCCGACGTCCAATGGGCCGCCGCCTCGGCGTGCGCGTAGAGGCGGGATGCGGCCTCGGCCGCCACCGTGGCGTACCGGAGCGTGCGCCCGTCGTCGCCGCCCTCCCGGAAGTGATGCGCGAGCAGCGGCGCGAACTCCTCGATCCGGTTCTCGTATAGCTCCTCGAGGACCTCGCCCACGCGCCGATGGAGCTCGCGCCGTCGTCGCAACAGGATCGTGCCGTAGGTCGCGTCCTGCGTGAGGCTGTGGCGGAACGCGTACTCGCGTTCGGGCGCGCGAGCCGTCTCGCCGATCAACCCGAGGCGCTCGAGCGTGCGGAGCGAGGTCGAGAGGTCCTCGTCGCCCGAGACCGCTCGCAGGACCGGCTCGGAGAACGCACGGCCGATCACCGAGGCCCGCTGCAGGGCGTGCTTGCTCTCCTCGTCGAGCGCATCGAGCCTGGCGGTGAACAGCGCCTGGAGCGTGGTCGGGATCGCGAGGTCGTCGCGGTGTTCGAGCAGGGCCGCGGCGACCTCCTCCACGAACAGCGGGTTGCCGTCGGTGCGCTCGAGGATCTGCGTCCGAACGGCCGGGTCCTCGTTCGGGACGAGCGCATCGATCAGGTGCCCGCTCTCGTGATCGGAAAGGGGGGCGAGCGCGAGCTCGGTCGAGCGGTGCGGGTACTCGGTCTCGAGCCACTGCTTCAGCCGCCACGACGGCGCCTGCCGGTCGGGACGGTAGGCGAACAGGAACAGGCACGGGAGGTCGTCGACGAGCTTGGCGGTCTCGATCAGGATGTCCATCGAGGCCTCGTCGCACCAGTGCAGGTCCTCGAAGACCAGGAGCCGCGGCTCGTGGGCGCCGAACGCCCGGGTGGACGAGGTGACCAGCTCCGTGATCGCGTCGCGGAACGCCTCGCCCTCCAGGGGCTCCTCCCCCGGCTCCGTGACGCCGAACAGCGACCGGAAGACGCGCATGTGCGGTTCGAGCCAGTCCTCCGA
>DATFEU010000284.1:0-4625 GCA_035250725.1 Actinomycetota bacterium | reverse complement strand
CGCGTGAAGACCTCGAAACGCCGGCATGCGGCGAGCGTGGCGAACTTGCCGATCCCGAACTGGCCGATCCGCTGGCGCCTCAGCCTGGTCGAGATCGGGTTGTCCCGTTTGTCCGGCACGCCGACCTGGAAGTAGCGGAGGAGCCCTTCGCGGTCCATGCCGAGGCCGTCGTCCTGAACGATCACCTCGTCGTCGCCGACCTGGACCGAAACCTCGGTGGCGTCCGCGTCGTAGGCGTTGTTCACGAGCTCTCGAACGAGCTCGAGCGAGCGGGCGTAGAGCTTCTCCCCGATCACGATGAGGTGGCTCCGGTCGACGGTGACGGGGAGGGACTCGATGACCATCGCTCGGAATGATAGAGGCGGTCAGACCGCGAGTGAACGGGGCGCCGTTCCGTCCGATCAGGCGTTGGTGGCTCTGGGTCGGACTCCCGAGGCAAGCGGCATGCGCGTGAGGTGGCGAGCCGCCTCCACCTCTTCGAACGGTAGCATCCGGCGCCGACGGGAGGCGAATCCGACCCGGTTGATAGGATTTCAACCGTGACCACGGCGACCACCGGTTTCGACGAGCGCGCCCTCTCCGCTCTGCCGTCTCCGGCGCCGTTCGTGGAGGTGATCCGCAGGCAAGCGTTCGAGGAGTTCGGCGCCCTCCCGCTCCCTTCCCAGGAGACGGAGGAGTGGCGCTACACGGACCTCGAGGAGTTCGACTTCGACCTGCGTCCGTTCGTCGGGGGCGGGGGACCCGAGGCCGTCAATAAGCACGGCGTGCTCCAGGCGGCGGATGTCGCCGGCGAGCGCGCGGGGCTCCAGATCCAACGCAACTCCGAGGTGATCTCGACGCAGCTCGTCGACGGCTGGGCACGCAGGGGCGTGATCTTCGGCGACCTGGACCGGGCGATCGCCGAGCACCCCGAGGTCGTGGAGCCGTACCTGCATTCGCTCGTTGACACCGACCGGTCCAAGTTCACGGCGCTGCACGCGGCCTTCCGCACCGGCGGCACCTTCCTGTACGTCCCCCCCGGCGTCGAGATCGAGCTGCCGCTGCAGACGCTGACGTGGATCGACGCGGAGGACTCAGCGGTCTTCCCGCGAACCCTGCTGGTCGCCGGCGAGAACGCCGAGGTGACGTTCATCGACCGCTACGCCTCTCCGGATCTCGGCCGGGCGCTTTCCGATGCGATCGTCGAGATCCACGCGGGACGGAACAGTCGTGTCCGGTACATCGCCCTCCAGGAGTACGGCGAGGGAGTGACCCATCTCGCCGTCCAGCGCGCGCGCGTGGCCAAGGGTGCGAGCCTGAAGACGCTCGGCGTCGCCTTCGGAGCGAGCCTCGCGCGCGCCGAGGTGGAGGCGCTCCTCGCCGAGGACGGCGCCAGCTCGGAGATGCTCGGCGTGTACTTCGGCGACGCCGACCAGCACATCGACCACCGCTCGATCCAGGACCACGTCGGGTCGCGCACCTCGAGCGACCTCCTGTACAAGGGCGCGATGCGCGACTCGTCGAACGCGATCTACACGGGGACCGTGGTGATCGAGAAGGGCGCCCACCACTGCGACGCGTACCAGACGAACCGGAACATCCTGCTTTCCGAGCACGCGCGGGCGCACTCGGTCCCGAACCTCGAGATCCTGACGAACGATCCGACCCGGTGCGGGCACGCCGCGAGCGTCGGCCCCGTCTCCGACGACGAGCTGTTCTACCTGATGAGCCGAGGCATCCCCGAACGGGAGGCCGAACGGCTGATCGTGTTCGGGTTCTTCGCCGAAGTACTCGACCGCGTCGACATCGCCGAGATCCGCGAGGGCCTCGAGCGCGCGATCGAGGACGAGATCGCGCGGGGGTCCGGGGGGGTGGCCCGATGACGCTCGTGCGGATCTGCGGCGTAGGCGACGTGCCCGAAGGTGAGGTCAGGCGGTTCGAGCTGGACCATCGGCCGTACGCGGTCGCGAACCTCGGCGCCGAGGGCTTCCGCGTCGTGGACGCGATCTGCTCCCACGCGCACTACTTCCTGGACGAGGGAGAGGTCGACGTCGACGACCAGACGATCGAGTGCCCCAAGCACGGCTCGACGTTCGACCTCAACACGGGCGGACCGCGAACGCTGCCGGCGACGCAGCCGGTCGAGGTGTTCGCGACGAAGGTGGACGAAGACGACGTGATGATCGAGGTAGTGGAGGGCGACTGAGATGGCAGATCCTGCGACGCTGGAGATCGAGGGACTGGAAGCCACGGTCGAGGGCAAGCCGATCCTCAAGGGGATCGACCTCGTCGTGAAGCAGGGCGAGACGCACGCGTTGATGGGCCCGAACGGTTCTGGCAAGTCGACGCTCGCGAGCGTCCTGATGGGCCGCCCCGGCTACGTGCTGACGGCCGGGCAGGTGCTGTTCAAGGGGGAGGACATCACCAAGCTCACCGCCGACAAGCGGGCCGAGCGTGGGTTGTTCCTCGCGATGCAATACCCGGTCGAGATCCCAGGGGTCTCGGTCGTGAACTTCCTGCGGACCGCGTACAAGAGCGTGAAGGGCGAGGAGATCAGTGCGCTCGAGTTCCGCAGGCACATGAAGGAGAAGATGACGCTGCTCGGCGTCGAGGACGCCATGGTGCAGCGCTACGTGAATCAGGGGTTCTCCGGCGGCGAGAAGAAGAAGAACGAGATCCTCCAGCTGGCGGTCCTCGAGCCCGAGATCGCCGTGCTCGACGAGACCGACTCGGGCCTCGATATCGACTCACTCAAGGCGGTGGCTGGCGGCGTGGCGCAGCTGATCGGACCCGATCTCGGGGTTCTGCTGATCACCCACTACCAGCGGATCCTCAACTACATCACGCCGGATTTCGTCCACGTGATGCTCGAAGGTCGTATCGTCAAGTCCGGCGGTGCCGAGCTCGCCCACGAGCTCGAGGAGAAGGGCTACGAGGGCGTCCGCAAGGAGCTCGGCCTCGGCGAGACGGTCGGGACAGGGTAGGAGGTCAGGTGGCGATCACGGAACAGCGGTCGGCGGGCCTCGACGTCGCGCGGGTCCGCAAGGACTTCCCGATCCTCGAACGGACGGTCGAGGGCAAGCCGCTCGTGTACCTGGACTCGGCCGCCACGTCCCAGAAGCCGAACCGGGTGATCGACGCGGAGGCCGACTTCTACCGTCACCACAACGCCAACGCGCACCGCGGGATCTACCTGCTCGCCGAGGAGACGACGGAGCTGTACGAGCAGGCCCGCGCCACGCTCGCGCGGTTCATCGGCGCACGTGAGCCCGAAACGATCGTGTTCACCCGCGGGACGACCGAATCGACGAACCTGGTCGCCCACGCGTGGGGCCGGAAGTTCCTGCGCGAGGGCGACGAGATCCTCCTGTCCGAGATGGAGCACCACTCGAACATCGTGCCGTGGCAGTTCGCGGCCAGGGACACGGGCGCCGTCCTGCGGTACCTGCCGCTCACCGACGACGGGCTCCTCGACCTTTCGGGCCTCGGGTCGGTCCTGACCGAGAAGACGAAGCTCCTCGCGATCACCGGGATGTCCAACTCGCTCGGCACGCTGCCGCCCGTCCGCGAACTCGCCGTCGCGGCGCACGCCGTCGGCGCGCTCGTGCTCGTCGACGGCGCGCAGCTGGTCCCGCACGTCCCGGTCGACGTGACCGAACTCGACTGCGACTTCCTGACGATCAGCGGCCACAAGATGCTCGGGCCCACGGCCTCGGGTGGCCTGTACGCGAAGCGCGAGCTGCTCGAGGCGATGGATCCCTTCCTCGGCGGCGGGCACATGATCGAGGAGGTCTTCCCCGACCGGTCGACGTGGAACGCCGTCCCGTACAAGTTCGAGGCCGGGACGATGAACATCGCCCAGGAGATCGCACTGGCCGCCGCCGTCGACTACCTCGAGGAGCTCGGGATGGACGCGGTCCGCGCGCACGAGGAGAAGATCACCGCGTACGCGATCGAGCGGCTCCAGGACGCCGGCGCCCGGGTATTCGGGCCGGCGGACGTGAGCGTCCGGGGCGGGGCGGTGAGCTTCTGGTATCACGACGTCCATCCGCACGACCTCGCGACGATCCTGAACGAGGAGGGCATCGCGATCCGGGCGGGGCACCACTGCAACCAGCTCGTGATGCGGCGGTTCGCCGTGCCGGCCACGGCGCGGGCGAGCTTCTACGTGTACAACTCGAACGACGAGGTGGACGCCCTCGTCGACGCGCTCGGCAAGGCCGAGGGCGTGTTCGGCTAGGAGGCCAGGTGGCGCTCGACGACATCTACAAAGAGGTCATCCTCGACCACTACAAGAACCCGCGGAACAAGCGCGAGATGCCGGACGCCGACCGCTCCGCCGAGCAGCACAACCCGCTCTGCGGCGACGAGATCCGGGTATTCGTGCACGAGGAGGGCGGCAAGGTCCTCGACGTCACGTTCCTCGGGCAGGGGTGCTCGATCAGCCAGAGCTCGGCCTCGATGATGACCGAGGCCGTTGCCGGCAGGACCCGCGAGGAGGTCGGCGAGCTGGTCGGCGGCTTCCGCGGCATGATGGCCGGCGAGACCGAACCGGACGAGGACGCCTTCGGCGAGCTCGTGGCGCTGAAGGGCGTCGTGAAGTACCCGGTGCGGGTGAAGTGCGCGGTCCTGTCGTGGGACACGCT
>DATFEU010000124.1:0-5287 GCA_035250725.1 Actinomycetota bacterium | reverse complement strand
GGTGAGCGAGAACGCGAGGATCGCGGCCGCCTGGCCGAGGTCCGAGGCCTCTTTCCGGCACCCGGCACACCACTGGAGATGTCGCTCGACCTCGGTCCGCTCGTCGGGGGCGATGGTATCCACCGCGAGCTCCGCGAGGAGTTCGCGGACCTCGAGGCAGGTCACGGCCGTTCCTTGTCCTGGTTCGCCCGCCGAACCTTGATCAGGGCCGTGCGGAGCCGCGTCTTCACGGTGCCGAGCGGCGTGCCGTCGGCCTCCGCGATCTCGCGGGCGGTGAGGCCGCCGAAGTACGCGCGGGCGAGCAGCCTCTTCTCCGCGTCCGAGAGCGTCTCGAGCGCGCGGATCGCCGCATCACGCTCGATCAGCGCCTCGTCCTCGTCGGCGCCGATGACCTCGGGTACCTCGTCGACGAGCACGAGGTGCGGCCGCGTGGCGCCGGTCTCCCGCCGAAGGCGGTCGACCGCCAGGTTGTGGGCGATCGTCATGAGCCACGTGGACAGGCGCCCTCGAGAGGGGTCGAAGCGCGCGGCCTTGCGCCACGCCGCGAGGAAGACGTCCTGGGTCAACTCCTCGGCTGCCTCCGCGCTCCCGAGCAGCCGGAGGCCGAGCGTGAAGATCGGCCGCGCGTACCGCGCGTACAGCGTTCGAACGGCCTCTTCGTTCCCGGCAAGGAGCGCCTCCACGAGCTGCTGCTCCTCGCGGGCGAGGAGCGGTCCGTCGGGGCGAGTGCTCACCCGTCTCCTTCCCGGTATACGGCCGACGCGCGGCCGCGAGCTTTGCGGTGGGCCTTCGTCATCATGCCATGCCTGTGGACCATCCGGCCGTCGGTCATCCGTCCATTCGGCGCGGCCGGGGGCCTCGGCCTGCATTCAGTGCCCGTTCGACGAGAAGTGCTGGTAGTCCTTCGAGGTCGACCAGTTCCCACCCCACTCCCACCCGATCCGGCGGAACGCACGGACGACGACGTCGCCCCGGACGACCATCCCCGGGCGAACGTCCGACCGATCTAGGAACCGGTGGCCACGGCGAGGCGAGACGTGCGATCCCCGCACGTACGGGTTCTCCACCGGGTT
Source organism: Actinomycetota bacterium (assembly GCA_035250725.1). Classification (GTDB taxonomy): domain Bacteria; phylum Actinomycetota; class UBA4738; order UBA4738; family HRBIN12; genus DASSJM01. The sequence continues at coordinate 4,214 of DATFEU010000124.1, read as the reverse complement.
GATGTCGATCGCCCGCCCGTACGCGTGCTGGGACCACGTCGTCGTCCCGGCCACGAACCGGCAGTTGAACGCCGAGGTGTTGTCGTGCCGCATCGACTCGCGGTCGTCGGCGCCGAAGCGGTCGACGAGCCGGACCCGGTGGACCCGGAACCCCGCCCGGTACATCCGCCGGAACACCACGAGCACCTCGTCGGCCCACCGGCGATGCACCACGAGCCGCCCCCGCTGCGCCGTGCCGTCGAACCCGACGTAGGTCACCCGGACCTGCCGCAGGTTCGCCAGCGCGACGGGGCAGCCCGGCCGCCACGACGAACCGATCATCCACTCCCGCGTCTCGACGTCGAGCCGCGCGACCGAGCCGACGAACGGTTCGCCCTCGCCGGCGGCGGCCGGCGCGATCGAGGCGACGAACCCCACGAGGAGCGCGAGCGTGACAGCGATCACCCGCATCGCGTTCGAGCCTATCCCTACCGCCTGCCACTCTGGTGCGGCGGTGCGATGATGCGGTTGATGAACGTCCGGCTGCGGCGGCTGCTCTTGTCCGCAGGGCTGGTCGTGTGGGCCCTCGGGCTCTTCGCGCCTGGCGTCTCGGGCCAGACGGCGAGCCCCGTCGTCATCGAGCTCCCGATCGACGGCGTCGTGGACCCGTTCGTCGCCGGCAACGTCGAGGACGGGATCGCCTCTGCGCAGGACGAGAACGCCGCCGCGGTCCTGATCACGATCGACACGCCGGGCGGCCTCGACTCCTCGATGCGCGAGATCACGCAGGCGATCCTGAACGCCGAGGTGCCGGTGATCGGCTACGTCTCGCCGCAGGGTGCGCGAGCCGCCTCGGCGGGCACGTTCATCCTGCTTTCGACCAACATCGCGGCGATGGCGCCCGCGACCAACGTCGGCGCGGCGCAACCGGTGGGTCTCTCGGGCGCGGTGGCGTCGGAGAAGGCCGTGAACGACGCCGCCGAATACATCGTGAGCATCGCCGAGGAGCGCGGCCGGAACGCCGAGTGGGCCGAGTCGGCGGTCCGGGAGTCGGAGAGCGTCTCGGCGGAAGAGGCACTCGAGCTCGGCGTGATCGATCTGATCGCGCCCGACGTCCCGTCGCTGCTCCGCGACGTCGACGGGATGACGGTCGAGGTCGCCGGCGGCGAGACGGTGACGCTCGATCTCACCGGCGCGACGGTCAAGGAGGAGGACCTCGGCGCGTTCGCGGGCTTCCTCCATGGGCTGCTCGATCCGAACCTCGCGTTCGTCTTCTTCTGGCTCGGCCTCGCGTTGATCGTCGCGGAGTTCTTCATCCCCGGCGGGGTCGCCGGGACGCTCGGCGTGCTCATGCTCGTCTCGTCGCTCGTCGCGCTCGGGATGCTCCCCGTGCAGCTGATCGGCGTCGTCCTGCTGGTCGCCTCGCTCGTGTTCTTCGTCCTGGAGCTGATGCATCCGGGCGTCGGGCTGCCGGCGATCGCCGGTGTGATCTCGCTCGTGCTGGGCGGCGTGTTCCTGTTCGACACGTCCGTACCGGGCGTGGCCGTCTCGTGGTTCGTCATCGTGCCCGTCGCGGTGTTCGCCGCGTTCTTCTTCCTCGTCGTGATCCGTCAGGCGATGCGCCTGCGGCACCGCGAGGTCGCCACGCGCGACGAGCAGCTCGTGGGCGCCGAGGGGACCGTCGTCCGCAGCCTCGACCCGACCGGCGTCGTCAAGGTCGCGGCCGAGGAGTGGTCGGCGCGAGCCGTCCGCGGCGCTCCCCGCACGGGCGATCGCGTTCGCGTCGTGAAGATGGAGGGGCTCACCCTGGAGGTCGAGCCGGTCGAGTCGCCGGCGACGGCGTCCGTGGAGACAGAACGGAGGGAACCGTGATCCCGTTGGCGATCGGCGTGGGTGTCGTGCTCCTGTTGCTCGTCCTGATCCTTCCTCAGGCGCTCCGGATCGTGCGCGAGTACCAGCGCCTGATGGTGTTCCGCCTGGGACGTGCTCTCGGCGCCAAGGGCCCCGGCCTGGTCTTCCTGATCCCGTTCATCGACAAGGGCGTCATGGTCGACCTGCGCGAGCTGTACCTGGAGATCCCGCACCAGGCCGCGATCACCGAGGACAACGCGACGATCTCGATCGACTTCATCGTGTTCTACCGGGTCGTCGACGCTGCGATGTCGGTGATCGAGGTCGGCGATTTCGCGGGAGCCGCGCAGAACATCGCTGCGACCACGCTCAGATCCGTGGTGGGCGACATGTCGCTCGACGATGTGCTCGCGAAACGGGAGGCGATGAACGAGATCCTGCGGGTGAAGCTCGACGAGGTCACCGAGCGGTGGGGAGTCAAGGTGACGAACGTCGAGATCCGCGAGATCATCCCGCCGCCCGCGGTTCAGGACGCGATGACCCGCCAGATGTCGGCCGAGCGGACCCGCCGTGCGGTGGTCACCGAGGCCGACGGGCAGAAGCAGGCGGCGATCACCGTTGCCGAGGGCAACAAGCAGTCCGCGATCCTGAACGCCGAGGGGGACCGCCAGGCCGCGATCCTGCGGGCCGAGGGGTTCGCGCTCGCGCTCACGAAGATCTACGAGTCCGCGCAGGGTGTCGACGCGAAGACGATGAGTCTGCAGTACCTCGAGGCGCTCAAGCAGATCGGCCAGTCCGCATCCACGAAGTTCGTGATCCCGATGGAGTTCACGCAGCTGCTGTCGGGGATCACCGGGTTCGCCGAGCGGAGCTTCGGCGACGGCAAGGGGAGCGCGTAGGCCCGCGTTCCGCGCCGACGGCGCGCGATCCGATCGTCGGGCCGGCGGCTCGCGGATCATGGAGGGAACCGGCGGCGCCCGCCCGGTGTAGAGCGGGATGACCGACCGAGTGGAGGGCCGTCCACTGCAGGACGTCGAGCTCGCTCGTCTCGCACGGGACGGAGACGTCCACGCGTACGGCGAGCTCGTCGAGCGGTACCGCGAGGTGGCGTTCCGAACGGCATGGCTGATCACCCGGAGCACGGCGGACGCGGAGGATGCCGCGCAGGAGGCGTTCGTGAAGGCGTACTACGCGCTCGGGCGGTTCCGGGCCGGTGAGGCGTTCCGCCCCTGGATCCTGCGCATCGTCTCGAACGAGGCGAAGAACCGCCGGCGTTCCGCGGGCCGCCGCGAGCGCCTGGCCCTGCGTGTCGCGGACGAGCGCGGTCCGGGGGACGCGGCCCCGTCCCCCGAGACCGCGGCGGTCGAGCTCGAGCGGCGGGCGGACCTGCTGGCCGCGCTGGAACGCCTCCCCGAGCGCGATCGGTTGGTCGTCGCCTACCGCTACCTGCTCGAGCTCTCGGAGGCCGAGACCGCGACCGCGCTCGGTGTCCGGCCCGGGACCGTGAAGTCGCGGCTCTCGCGCGCGCTCGAACGGCTGCGCCGGGAGCTCGCCGGAGGGAACGACGATGGCTGAGGAGCACGGGATGAGCGACGAGCGGCTCGCGGCGTCCCTGGCGGCGCTCGGTCGGGAGCTCGCGTACCCGCCCACGCCCCTCCTGGGGACGGCGGTCACGGCCCGCATCACCGCCCCGGCATCGGCTCGTCCTGTCCTGCCGGGACGAGCGCTCTGGAGCCGCCGTCGCGTGCTCGTCCTCGTCGCGGTGGGGGTCTTCGCGGCCATCGCGATCGCGGCGGCCGCGCGGCTCGCGATCGGCGCGTTCGAGATCCGCGTCCAGCCCGGGGCGACGCCGTCCGCCTCCCAGCCTCCCGTTCAGCCCGACGTGCTCGGCGACCCCGTCCCGCCTGAGGAGGCCGCGGCCGCCGCCGGGTACGAACCGGCGCTGCCCGCGGGCCCCGTCCCCGACGAGGCCTACGTCGTCGACAGCCCGTTCGGCGACCCCGGCCTCCTCTACGTGTGGCGCCCGAGCGATCGGTACCCGCGGATCCCTGGGGCCGAGTGGGGGCTCGTCCTCATGGCGTTCCAGGGCGACTCCGAGACCGTGATCAAGTCCGTGGAGGCCTTCGAGAACGTCCGGCGGATCTCGGTGGACGGGCGACCGGCGTTCTGGGTCACCCTCCCGCACGTCGTCGCGATCGAGACCGAACGCGGGACCGAGACCTTCGCGGTCCGCGGCAACGTGCTCGTGTGGCAGGGGGAGGACGGCCTGTCCTACCGGATGGAGACCGCCCTGGACCAGACCGACGCCGTCGCCCTCGCCGAGTCGTTCCGCTGAGAGCTTCGGGAACCCGCCTCCTGCCCGCGGTGTAGTGGGGTCGACGACA
>DATFEU010000264.1:0-10677 GCA_035250725.1 Actinomycetota bacterium | reverse complement strand
TCTCCTTCGGGGAACCACCGCGACGACCTCGTTGCGCTCGTCGACGACGTCGACGAGCTCGTCCGCAGGATCCACGAGCTACGAGCGGCCGCGCGCCCAGTAGTCCCAGCCGTCGATCTCGGGGAGCTCGAGGTCGAGGGCACCGAGCGTGGAGCAGATCTGGGTTCGGTGGTCGTTCCCGTGATGGATCGCCTGGATCAACAACATCGACTCGGCGGGGTCGGTGTCCGGGTAGTCCTCGCGTGCGCGGATCGCCGCATGCAGCGCCCCGGACTCCAGGTCGGACAGCGCCTCGTCCCACATGCGCCGGTGCTCGGACATCTCGGCTCGTAACTGCGCGATCGGGACGCCGACCCGGTCGTCGGCGATCGGAGGGGTCGGGTTGCGCAGACGCAGGAGGTACCGCGAATCCGCGTCGATCGTGTGGGCGAGCGTGTCGATCATCGACCCGTACGTGCCGGGGACCGACGCGTCCAGGCGTTCGGTCGGCAGCCGGTCGAGGTGGTCGATCAGGGTCTCGGTCGCCCACAGGTGGTGGTCGAACATCGCCCGAAGCACGTCGGAGGGCGTCGTCATCGCGGGCCGAACGATAGCGCGTCGGCCGGAGGTCAGCTCCGGGAACCGATCGCGACCTCGATCTGCTGGAGGATCTCGTCGCCGACGAGCTCGTCGCGGGCGATGAGCGCGTCGCGGAGCGCGACCACGACGTCGCGGTTCTCCTCGAGGAGCTCTGCCACGCGCACCTTCTGCTCGGTCAGGATCTCCTCGACGCGAGCTTTCCCTTCGCCGTCCGCGAGCACCTTCCCGACGAGGTTCTTGGAGCCGATCGGTCCCTCGGCGATCGCGTCGTAGGACACGAGCGAGCCCGCCATGCCGAACGATCCCACCATCTGCGCCGTCAGCGTCGTCGCCTGCTGCAGGTCGGACGCCGGGCCTGTCCCGCTCTCGCCGAAGAAGACCTCCTCGGCCACGAGCCCGCCGAGCGCGATCGCCACGTTGGCCTCGATCTCGGTCCGGGTCCGGGTGAAGCGCTCCTCCTCGTCCCCGTGGGCGAGCAGGCCGAGCGACTGCCGCCGCTTGATGATCGACAGCACCTCGAGGCGACGCCCCTTCCCGAGGAAGTACGCCGCGGTCGCGTGCCCCGCCTCGTGTGTCGCGACCGAAACCCGATCGGATTCCGTGTACGTGACCGCCTGTTTGAACCCCAGCTCCTCGGTCAGCTTCGCCTCGTGGATGTCGTCGACGTTCATCGCGGTCCGCCCGTTCCGGAGCGCCACCAACAGCGCCTCGTCGAAGAGGTGCTCGATCATCACCGGGCTGTAGCCGAACGTGTCGTGCGCGAGCCGCTCGCGCGTGTGGTCGTCGTCGAGCTGCTCGTGATGGGTCTTCCGGTCCAGGAAGAAGTCGATCTGCTCGCGCCGGCCCGACTTCGTCGGCAGGTCGAAGTACAGCCGCCGGTCGAACCGGCCCGGCCGCAGCAGCGCTGGGTCGAGCTGGTCGGCACGGTTCGTCGCGGCGATCAGCAGGATGTTGCTGTAGATCGGCTTCGCGGCGGGGATCCGCCGCTCCGGCTTCAGGAACCCGTTGACCCACTCGATCATCCTCGCCTTGGTCCGCGCGCCGAACGGCGGCTGGTCGAACGACTGCATCTGGATCAGCAGCTCGTTCACCATGCCGGAGCCGCCGGCCCCCATGAAGCTCGAGGCGACCCGGCCGAGCCCGGTCGCGTCGGGGCTCGCGTTCATCCCGCCGCGTTCGCCGCCGATCGCGTCGATCTCCTCGATGAACCCGATCGCGCCGCCCTCCTTCCTCGCGAGCTTGCGGAGACGCCGGAAGAACGACCGGATCTTCGAGTTCGTCATCCCGAACCACATCGACTGGAACGCTGGCGCCGCGGTGAACAGGAACGGGACGCCCGCCTGCTTGGCCATCGACTTGGCGAGGAACGTCTTCCCGGTGCCCGGCGGCCCCTCGAACAAGATGCCGCGTCGCGGGTTGCCGCCGAGCCGATCTCGGAACGTCGCGTAGCCGAGGAACACGTCGAGGGTCCGGCTGACCTCGTCCACCTGGGTGTCGAGGCCCGGGACCTCGTCGAGCCCGATCTCGATCTCCTCCGGACGCACGACCTGGTGCGGCGACCGGCCGCTGAACAGCGGCATCAGCATCATCAGGGCGATCGCACCGAACAGCAGGAAGACCGGCAGGAAGATGATCGCCTCGGGGCCGAACGTCGGCAGCCTGAACGGGTTGTCGGTGAGGTACCGGTACCAGAGGTAGAAGTCGAGCAAGCCGAGGATCAGGACGAGCCGCCAGATCCGACGGCGGCGGGTCCGCTCGCGAACCCGGAAGACGTCGGCGCGGCCATTCGACGCGACATCCGAGCCGAGGAGCACGGATGTGGTGGACCGGCTCGACTGCCTCATGGTCACCCCTCGCGTTGCCTTCGACGGTGAGCCCATCCTAGTCAGGGCGGCCGATGGAGTGCATCGGACCTTCGCCCTAGGCGAAGGGGACGCCCCCGGCGTTCGGCCCCCCTCCGCCGCCTCGTGCCAGCCGCTATCGTGCGGCTCATGGCCAGGAAGAAGCTGCCGCCGGTACCAAGGGAGGACGCCCGAACGATCGGCGCGCTGCTCCGGGCGCTCCGGAAAGCGGCCGGCTACCGGGCCGTCCAGGATGTAGCCGCCGCGAGCGGGTTCCCCGCTGCCCGTCAGACGATCTACGCGTACGAGCGCGGGGGGCTCACGCCCTCGCTCCAGCAGTTCCTCGAGCTCGTCCAGTTCTACGGCACGCATCCGGGTCGCGGGGACGGGGCCAAGCCGGAAGAAGACCTGCGCGCCCAGGCGGTGGCCGCGGTAAGCCGCGCGCTCACACTGCGCGCCTACCACGTGCAGCAGGCGCACGAACTGATCGAACGGCTCCAGCCCCCGCTCGCAGAGACGCGTCGGCGCCGAACCTCGTGAGACCCACGCAGATCGACCACGTCGGCATCGCGGTCGCCGACCTGGAGGCTGAGGTCGAGCGCTACCGACGAACGTTCGGGCTCGAGCCCGCCCACCGCGAACGGATGGAGGACCAGGGCGTCGAGGAGGTGCTGTTCGAGGTCGGGACCTCGTTCGTCCAGCTGCTCGGCGCGCTCGGTCCCGACACGCCGGTCGGCCGGTTCCTCGAGCGGCGGGGCCCGGGCGTCCATCACGTCGGGTACCGGGTCGAGAGCGTCGCGGAGGCGCTCGAGGACCTGCGGGGGGAGGGGGTTCACCCGATCGACGAGACCCCACGCCCAGGCTCGCGAGGGACGACGATCGCGTTCGTCCACCCCAAGGACATGGGCGGCGTCCTGGTCGAGCTCGTGCAGGAAGGCTAAGGCAGGCTCGTGAGGCCGGCGCCCGGGGCGCCGATCAGCACGGCCGCGTTGCCCTCGGGGAGCTCGCCGTCGGCCATGTGCTGATGCGCGAGTCCGGACTCCACGTACTCGAACGTCCGCCCGTGCGTGGTGTGGACCTTCCCCTCTCGCACGAGGTCGTTGAACGCTGCCGCCTGGTCGTCGTTGAACAGGTGTGAGCCCTGGTACCGCTTCTGCGGGTACCAGAGGTAGCGGACGTCCACCATCGTGTCGTAGCCGGTCGTGCCGGCGCAGATCACCACCATGCCGCCGCGCTCACAGACGAAGATGGAGGTCGGGATCGTGTCCCGCCCCGGGTGCTCGAACACGATGTTCGGGTTGCGCCGCTCGCCGAGCACCTCCCAGATCGCCTTGCCGAACGCCTTCGCACCCTCGAACCACGTCATCCACTCGGGCGAGTTCCACGCCGGCGGCACTCCCCAGTGGTCGAACGCGGTGCGGTCGATGGAGCCGACGGCCCCGAGGCCCTTCGCGTACTCGCCCTTCTCCGGGCTGCTCACCACCGCCACGGCCTTCGCGCCGGCGAGGGTGACGAGCTGGATCGCGAGCGACCCGAGGCCGCCCGAGCCGCCCCACACGAGCACGACGTCATCTTCTTTGACGACGTTCGGCGGCCAGCCGTGCAGCATCCGGTACGCGGTCGCGCCGGTCAGGGTCGGCGCCGCCGCCGCCTCCCACGTCAGGCGCTCGGCCTTGGGGAGGCACTGGTGCGCCTGGACCTTCGTGAACTGCGCGAACGAGCCCCAGCACGTGTCGTAGCCCCACACGCGGAACGACGCGGCGAGCCCGGGGTCGTTCCCGGCCGTGACCCACGGGTCGTCGGCGTCCCACTGTCCCGCGTGGACGACGACGTGATCACCGACCGAGACGTTGGCGACCTCAGCCCCGACGGCGTACACGACGCCCGCGGCATCCGAGCCGACGATGTGGAACTCGGTCGGCTCGCCCCACCGCGCCTGGGTCTTCGTGACGTCGACCGGAACGCCGCGCGCGGCCCACACGTTGTTGAAGTTCACGCCGGCGGCCATGACGAACACGAGCGCCTCCTGCGGGCCGACCTCCGGCACGTCGATCACCTCGTCGAGGATCGCGTCCTTCGGCTCGGCGTAGCGTTCGGGCCGCACGAGCTGCGCGTGCATCCGCGCCGGCACCTCGCCGAGCGGTGGGACCTCGCCGATCTCGTAGACGTCCTTGGTCTGCCTCATCGATCCCTCACGGCATGGACAGCGAGGGACGATACGAGAGGCGGGGAAGGCCAGCAAGGGGCTCGTCGGCTGCCTGGTCTCGCGAGCGGATGGCGCGAAGGATGACTCGCTCGATCACCGGAGACATGGTGATCGGCACGAGCTCGACATTCGGGGTATCGGGACGCCCAGAGCGGCGGTCGCCTTCCCCTTCACGAGCTCCTGTGATGCCGCCCACTCGTCAGGCAACCCCATCCGATCGCGGATACCGCGAAAGACCCCGATCCCATCATCTGCGAGCTCGAAGGCCACCCCCGGACCCGTCAACCAGCCGCGTACGTCCACGAGCGTTCCCTCGGAATGCTCGATGGCGTTGTTCATCATCCCGCTGAACGCGTGGGTGGCGATCCAGCACGTTGGGTCGCAGGTCCGCGATCTCTGGGTGCATCTCGGAGATCTGACCCAGACGCGGTGTTCCTCCAGACCAGTCAGACGATCGGTTCGAGCGACGTCGCTGGAGAGCTGGTAGCGGGCGCCACGACCGGTTCCTTCTCGCTCGAGGTCACCCGACGGTCATCCGCTTCACGTGGTAGTGACGGCCACCAAGCGCCGAGATGTCAAGCATGTTGATCGGCGCCCTGGCGAACGGTCAGTGGTTCGGCTGTGGCGCCGCGCTGGACGGGCAGGTGCGTGCCCGGGGACACCACGTGCAGTACGGGCCGGGCCGGAGCTCGAGCGGCCGTCCCGCGTCGGAGGCTGCCGCGGCTCGAACGGCGTCGATCACGCGGTCGGCCGCCCGGCCGAGCACGGCCACGTCGACGTTCTCGGCCTGCCACTCCCCCGAGTCCAGGTACAGCGTCGCGACCCGGTACGGCGGGATCCCGAACCGCAGTGCGAGCAGGAGCCCATAGAAGCGCATGTCCTCCGCGTGCTCGGGCCACGCGTTCCCGGTCTTGAGGTCGATCGCGAGGCGATGAATCCCGCCAGCGTCGGGCGCGCCCAGGACGAGGTCGAGCTGGCCGGAGAGGACGAGCGACCCGCCGAGCAGCTCGACGCGGACCTTCCATTCTGTGGAGGGAGCGAGCTCGCGCCGCATCAGCCGGAGCGGCGGCATCGTCGAGCGGAACAGCTCGAGCGTCTTGGCGCCCTCCATGAGGGTCTCGTCGCGGCGGAGCGGATCCAGGCCGTCCCAGAATGCGCCGAACGCGCGGTCCTCGCGGAGCCGATCGGCAGCCTGCTCGGCCAGCGCGTGGGGATCGCGCTCCTCGCGGCCCGCCACCTCGAGCTCGATCGCCTTGTGCGCGAGCCTTCCGGCCGCAGACTTGGCGGAGAACTCGAACGGGCCGCGCTCGCCGGCACGGACGGCGTCGAACAGCCCGGGGCACCGGCCGAGATCGTTCAGGTGGTTCTTCCCGAGCCAGAGCGGGTCGGGGAGCTCGAACGCCCGCGTCGCCTCCTCGATCCGATCCCGCAGTCGCTGCACCGCGTCCGAGGGGACGGCCACCCGGCGGGCATCGCCGATCAGCCCGTCCATCGTCCGGCGCTGGGTGGGCGAGAGCTCGAGGGACGTCTCCACGCGGCGGATGGTAGGTGTAGCCACCGACATGGCCGAGACGCCCGACGAGATCCTCCGCGCGCTCGCCGACCCCGAGCGCCTCTCGATCGCGGGGCGGCTCGCCGGCGAAGATGCGACCGCGTCAGGCCTGGCGGAGTCCCTCGACCTCCCGCTCCCGCGGGTGCGGAAGCACCTGAACCGGCTCGCCGCGGCTGGCGTCGTCCGCCTCCGGGACGACCGGCGGACCTACGGGTTGGATCCGGAGACCCTGCGCTGGGCCGCCGAGCAGGTCGGGCCGACCCGCGAGGCAGGCCTCGCGCTCGGCGCGGCGGACGAGCACGAAGAGGCGGTGCTGCGGGCGTTCTTCCGCAACGGCAGGCTCACCGAGATCCCCGCGAAGGGGTCGAAGCGCCGCATCGTGCTCGAGCGCATCGCGGTCGAGTTCGAGCCGGGGATCCGCTACGACGAACGGACCGTGAACGCGATCGTCGCCCGGTTCCACAACGACCACGCCGCGATCCGCCGCTACCTGGTCGACGAGGGGTTCCTCGACCGCGAGCGGGGCGAGTACTGGCGGAGCGGCGGCCGCGTGACGACCTGACGCCGGTGCCTGCAGGGACAACGCGGGCCGCATGGCGCGGCTACCAGGGTCGATACCCGTGCGACGCGTCGCCCCGATCCTGCCCGTCGCGTTGGCGCTTCCCTCGTCCCCACGATCGCCCGCGCCGACCACCTGCCCGGCCCGTGCGACCGCCATCGGGAGGAGGGCGAGTCCGTACGCATCCAGATGAACGGATCATCCGGTGCGCCGCCGCCCGGTGGGAGGTGCCCGACGGCGCTCGACCGGGTTGGGCTGCGACGACGAGTCCGGGCGTACGCGGGCTCTCCGCTAGACTCCGGACAACATGACGACGACCGAGGATCTTCCCCAGCCTGCGGTCCGCACGGTCGAGGACCGCATCCAGGAGCTGCGCAAACGCCGGACCGGCCTGCAGGATTCGACACGCAGGGAGGCCGTGCGCAAGCAGCACGAGAAGGGCAAGCTCACGGCGCGCGAACGGGTGGAGCTGCTCGTCGACCGGGCCTCCTTCCAGGAGACGGATCCCTTCGCGGCGCATCGCTCCCACGACTTCGGGATCGAACGCAACCGGCCGGCGGGCGACGGCGTCATCACCGGCTACGGGACGGTCGACGGCCGTCGCGTGTTCGTCGCGTCGCAGGACTTCACCGTGTTCGGCGGTTCGCTCGGCGAGGTGCACGCCCAGAAGATCTGCAAGGTCCAGGATCTCGCGATGTCGACCGGGGCGCCGTTCATCCAGATCAACGACTCGGGCGGCGCGAGGATCCAGGAGGGCGCCGCGAGCCTCGCGGGCTACGGCTACGTGTTCGAACGCAACGTGCGCGCCTCCGGCGTGGTCCCGCAGATCAGCGTGATCATGGGGCCGTGCGCGGGCGGCGCCGTCTACTCCCCGGCGATCACCGACTTCACGTTCATGGTGCGCGAGACCTCCCACATGTTCATCACCGGACCCGACGTGATCAAGGCGGTGACCGGCGAGGAGGTCACGTTCGAGGAGCTCGGCGGGGCGATGACGCACGCGAGCAAGTCGGGCGTCGCGTCGTTCGTGAGCCAGGACGAGGAGGAGTGCCTCGCGAACGTGCGCCACCTGCTCTCGTACCTGCCGTCGAACAACCTTGAGGATCCGCCCTCCTACGCGGCGGTCGACGACCCCGAGCGCCGCGACGACGGCCTCACGCACGTCGTCCCCGATTCGGCGAAGGAGCCGTACGACATGCACGAGGTGATCCGCCGGGTGGTCGACGACGGGGACTTCTTCGAGGTCTTCCCGTTCTGGGCGATGAACGTCGTGATCGGGTTCGCGCGCCTCGACGGACGAACCGTGGGCGTCGTCGCGAACCAGCCCAAGGTGCTCGCCGGCACGCTCGACATCGAGTCGGCGGAGAAGGCCTCGAGGTTCGTCCGGACGTGCGACGCGTTCAACATCCCGCTCGTCACGTTCGTCGACGTCCCGGGGTTCCTGCCCGGCACCGACCAGGAGTACCACGGGATCATCCGGCACGGCGCGAAGCTCCTGTACGCGTTCACGGAGGCGACGGTCCCGAGGCTGACGGTGATCACGCGCAAGGCCTACGGCGGCGCGTACCTCGTGATGAACTCGAAGCACCTGCGCGCCGACGTGTCGTTCGCGTGGCCGACGGCGGAGATCGCCGTCATGGGTCCCGAGGGCGCGGTGAACGTCGTGTTCCGCAAGCAGATCGAGAAGGCCGAGGACCCCGTCGCCGCGCGCGCCGAGCTGATCGCGCAGTACCAGCAGAAGTTCGCCACCCCGTACATCGCGGCCGAACGTGGGTTCATCGACGATGTGATCGAGCCCGCCGAGACGCGGCCCCGTCTGATCGGCGCCCTGCGCATGCTCGCGACCAAGCGCGAGACGGTGCCGGCGCGCAAGCACGGGAACATCCCGCTGTGAGCGACGACCGCCGGTTCGAGCTGCCGAGAGACCTCGGCCCCGAGCAGGAGCGCGCGATCATCCTCGCGCTCGAGCGCTACTTCGCGCAGGAGAGCCCGCACCCGCATCCCTGGGTGCTCGCCGGACGGGTCGGCGCCACCGGCCTCGGCGCGCTCCAGGTCCGCCACCTCACCGACGGACCGTGGGAGGTCGGCGGCCGGGTGCCGTTCCTGCGGCGGGGCGTCCCGCCTTCGGCCGGCCGGGGCGACATCGGCTAGATGGCCGCCACGAAGTCGGCGGCCTCCGTGGGCGGTCGGGACGAGGCCGTTCGCGCGTTCGTCGCCGAGGACTGCTCCGCGCCTCGCGCCTGGGGCAACGGACCCGGCGACACCTACGGCCGCCACGTTCACGCCTACCACAAGGTCCTGTTCTGCCTCGACGGGTCGATCACCTTCCACCTGACCGACGGCGACGTCGACCTCGCGGCCGGCGACCGGCTCGACCTCGAGCCCGGGACCGAGCACGCGGCCACGGTCGGCCCGGGGGGCTGCTCCTGCATCGAGGCCGGTCGTTGACGAACCCGCCTTCGGGACCCCGCCCGTGAAGGTCGCCCTGCACGTCGACCAGCTGTATTTCCAGGCGCCCGGCGGGATCGGCACCTACGTCAGCCACCTCGCGCCGGCGCTCGTTCGACACGACCCGGCGCTCGAGCTCGTCCTGTTCCACGCTCGGTTCGGCCCCGAGGTCCCCGAACGCTGGATGCGCGACTTCCGCCTCGAGGAGATCCCGGCATCGATCAAGACCCTGTACCCGCGCTGGAGTGCGGTCGGCCGGCCGGAGCTTCCCGCCTCGCTCCGGTCCGCCGACATCGTCCACGCGACGAACCCGGCCGCGGTGCCGCCGGTGGCGCCGGAACAACGGCTCGTCGTCACGGTCCACGACCTCGCGTTCGAGCGCTTCCCCAGCGCGTTCCCGCGGACCTGGCGCACGCTGTACCGCCTCGGGATCCGTGCCGCGGTGCGGCGCGCTCACGCGATCGTGACGCCCTCGCGGAACACGGCCGAGGACCTGTTGTCGACGACCCGGGTGGACCCGCACCGACTCCACGTCGTGCCGCTCGCCGCGGCGCTCCCCGAGGCGACGGTCGACGTCGCCGAGACGATCGCGCGGTTGAAGGTGCGGGCGCCCTACGTGCTGTTCGTCGGGACGCTCGAGCCGAGGAAGAACCTCGTGCGGCTGGTGCGCGCGTACCGCCGCGTCGCATCGACCGGCGTCCCCCACACGCTCGTCCTCGCGGGACCGCTCGGCTGGCATCATGAGGCCCTGATGCGAGAGCTTTCCTTGGAAGGACCCGGCGAGATCGTGATGACCGGCTCCCTCTCGGCCGGCGAGCTCGACGCCCTGTACCGGGCGGCGGACGTCTTCGCGTACCCGTCGCTGTACGAGGGGTTCGGCCTTCCGATCGTCGAGGCGATGGCGCGCGGGATCCCGACCGTCGCGTCCTCGACGTCGTCGATCCCCGAGGTGGCCGGCGACGCGGCGCTCGGCGTCGATCCGCGTTCGGTGCGCGAGATCTCGAAGGCGATCGAGACGCTCTGCACGGACGTCGCGCTCGCCGAAGAGCTCGCGGGTCGTGGGCGCGACCAGGCCCGCCGGTTCTCCTGGGGCGAGACCGCCGCCAGGACGCTGCAGGTCTACGAGCGGGTGCAGGGGTCCAAATGAAGGTCTCCCTGATCACGACGGTACTCGATGCCTCCGATCGCGTCGGTGCCTTCCTCGAGTCGCTCTCGTGGCAGACGAGGCCGCCGGACCAGGTCGTCGTCGTCGACGGTGGCTCCACGGACGGGACGCTCGAACAGCTCCGGTCGGCCGACGCGGTCACGCTGATCGAGGAGCCCGGCGCCAACATCGCGCGGGGTCGCAACCTCGCGATCTCGGCGGCCACCCACGACGTGATCGCGGTCACGGACGCGGACTGCGTCCTCGAGCGCGACTGGCTCGAGCGGCTGGTCGATCCCCTCGAGTCGGGGGCCGACGTGGCGATGGGCTTCTACCGTCCGCTCGCCG
>DATFEU010000122.1:0-13568 GCA_035250725.1 Actinomycetota bacterium | reverse complement strand
AGGAGCTCGTGCCGCTCGAGCAGAACCTGTGCACGAACCCCGAGGCGGTCACCGCCGCCGTCGAGGAGTTCCTCGACGGCGACCCCACCAACAAGCCCTCGCCGACCGACAACGTCCAGTTCTGATGCTCGCCCAGTCCTGTCTCGCGTTCGAGATCTCCTGCGAGACGATGCTCAAGGGCGGGCTGACCGTGATCATCGCGTTCGTCCTGTTCGTCGGCAGCGTCATGCTCGTACTCGCCGCGGTGTTCGGCCGCCGGATGGGCTACCTGGTCCTGGCCGTCGGCTTCTTCGGCTGGATGATCATCCTCTCGGCCCTGTGGACGTTCGGGTTCTACTCGCAGGGACCCGAGACCCCGGTGAACCTCGGACCGCGGGGCGAGGAGCCCGCATGGGTCGTCGAGTCGGTCGGCACCGACCCCCAGCCCGTCTACGAGGAGTTCGCTACCTATCCGGGCGGCGAGGGGTGGCGCCAGGCCGGGACGAACGACAACGACGAGGCCTCGGTCCAGTCCGTCACGTCTGCCACGCAGGGTTACCTCGCGGCCCAGGCCAACGCCGAGGCCGGGGTGGGCGCGCACGACCCCGGCGCGATCTCCACCACCGACTTCACCGTCGACGACATCGAGTTCTACGCGACCGAGGACGGCGTGTCGCTCGCGGGCGTTCAGGTGTTCTACACCGACGGTGGACCGGTCCTCACGGCGTTCCTTCGCCACGACTCGGGGAGCGTCAACCGCTACTCGTGGATGTTCCTGATCGGCTCCAGCGTGCTCTTCGCGGTCCATCTCCCGTTCCTCGACCGCGCCGAGAGCAAGCGCAAGGAGATCCTGACGGGCGGGACGGCCCCGCCATGGTACGGACCCGCCTAGGAGGAACGCGTTGCTTGCACAGGAAGCGGTGAAGCTGCTCGATCAGGGCTCGGTGCAGTTCATCCTGTTCGGCATCATGACGATCGTGACGTTCGTGATCCTGTGGATCACGATCGCGAAGTGACGCGCTCCGCGACCGGAGGCGACGCTCCCCGGGTCGTTCGCCCACTCCGAACCTCGGCGAGCGCCGCCTTCCGCTGCTCGTAGTAGGTCAGGATCTGCAGCTCCACCGCGAGATCGACCTTCCGGACCGAGACGCCCTCCGGCACGGCCAGCGCCACGGGGGCGAAGTTGAGGATCGAGCGGACCCCTGCCGCGACCATCGCGTCGGCGACCGACTGCGCGGCCGCCGCGGGCGTGCAGATCACGCCGATCAACGCGTCGTGCTCTCGGGCGATCGCGCCGAGATCGTCCATCGCGCGGATCCTCAGCTCCCCCACCTGCTCGCCGACCTTGGCCGGATCGTTGTCGACGAGCGCCGCCGGCCGGAACCCGCGCTCGGCGAACCCGCGGTAGTTGGCGAGCGCATGCCCGAGGTTCCCGATGCCCGCGATGACGATCGGCCAGTGCTGCGTGAGACCGAGCTCGCGACGGATCTGGTGGAGGAGGTAGGCGACGTCGTACCCGACGCCTCGGGTTCCGTAGGACCCCAGGTGCGACAGGTCCTTGCGGACCTTGGCCGAGTTCACCCCGGTCGCGATCGCCAGGGCCTCGGAGGACACGGTCGGGCTCCCCGCCTCGGCGAGCTCGACCAGCGCCCGGAGGTAGATGGGCAGCCGGCCCACCGTCGCTTCCGGGATCGCTCTGGCGGTCACGGCCGGATGATAGTGCAACTGTGAATCGCGTTCACGAACGCACGAAGTCCCCGCCTGCGTCGTCGACCGCCTCCCGAAGTTCGTCGGCGTCCAACCGGATCTCGAAGCGTTCGACCCCGCCGACGAACACGACCGGGATCCGGATCCCGAACTCGAGCTCGAGCTTGTCGTCGCCCGTGATGTCGACCTCGCGGTACTCGAACGGCCTGCGCTCACGCTCGGCGAGGATCAGGACCCGCGCCTCGTCGCACAGGCCGCAGCCGGGCCGCGAGTACATCAGGACCTCGGGCACGGGGGGATGGTACCGGCCGCCCCGGGGGCCGAGGTGCCGCGTGTGGTAGGAAACTCGACGTGCGGGAGGACGACCGGTACGACCTCGAGCTGCATCGCCGGCTCTCGGCCCGGGATCGAGGGGCGTTCGACGAGCTCTACCAGCGGTACGGCCGATCCGCGTACGGCGTTGCGCTGAGGGTCACCTCGCAGGAGGTCATCGCGCAGGAGGTCGTCCAGGATGCCTTCCTCGCCCTGTGGCGGGCGCCCGAGGCCTTCGACGCTGCGAGGGGGGCCTTCCGCTCCTTCTTCCTCTCGCTGGTGCACCATCGTGCCGTGGACGCGGTCAGGCGCGAGGAGCGGCTCCGCAAACGCACGGAACGCGCCTCGAACCTCGAGCCCATGACCGGCGAAGACCCTGCGGAGGACGTCGTCGAGGACGCCTACCTACGTGTTCGTCGCAAGGAGGTCCGCGCGGCGCTCACGACCCTGCCGGCGGAGCAGCGACAGGTGCTGGACATGGCTTATTTCGGCGGCATGACGCAGGCTCGGATCGCCGCGGAGCTCGGCATCCCGCTCGGAACGGTGAAGACGAGGACGTTGGCCGCGATGCGGAAGCTCCGCGCGGCCCTGCAGGAGGCATGAGTTGACGGAGGACCACGAGCAGATCGAGGAGCTCCTCGCCGGCTACGCGCTGCTCGCGCTGTCCGGAGACGACGCTGCCCGGGCCGACCGGATCCTGACCGAACACGTCCCGGGATGCGCTCGGTGTCGCGCGACGCTCGCAGAGTACCGAGCGGTCGCGGGCGATCTCGCCCTCGCCGCCGCGCCCGTGGACCCACCGGAGACGACCACCGCCCGCCTCCACCGCGCCATGGACGACGTGCCGCTCGCCGGCAAACGACCCCGACGCGGCATGCTCGTCGCCCTCGCGGCTTCGGTCGTGGCGCTCGTCGCCATGGGCGGCCTCTCGCTCGTCCTCGGCGGACGGCTGAACGAGGCCCAGACCCAGGCCGGGACCGCGCTCGAGATCTTCTCGGCGATGCGGTCGCCCGGCGCGCAGCCGGTGCACGTCGAGCCCCAGGGCGACCTCCCGCCCGACAGCGGCATCGTGGAGGTCTCCGCGCCCGACATCCGACGCCTCTACCTGGCCGCGGACGAGTGCCCCGAGCCCTCGCCGGGACGGGGCTATCAGCTCTGGCTCGGGAGCAACGACACGTGGACCGCGGTGGGCGACCAGTTCTGGCCCGACGACGGCGTCCTGCTGCTCGAGATCGTGGTCGACGTGGCGCGGTACGACGAGATCTGGATCACGGAGGAGCAGGTGGGAGCGGTTCCCGAGGAGCCGAGCACCGACGGCCGGACCTGGCTCGCTGAGCTCCCCGCGACGACGGCCTAGCCGAGCCTTCGGGTCGGCGGCCCGCTAGAGCTGCGCCGCGCCGCCGCCGACGAGGACGATCCCGACGACCGTGACCGCCGCCGCCGAGGCGATCGGGATCAGCCGCGTCAACCTCCCCGCCGTCCGCCCCGAGATCGCGTCACGCGCGCGGATCGACAGCAGGCCGACGGCGACGAGCGCGCCCGCCAGTCCCAGGCTGAACGAGGCGATCAGCGCCAGGCCGTAGCCGATCCGATCGGCGGCCACGGACGCGAGGAGCACGACGAGCGCGGTCGGTGACGGCAGGATGCCCCCCGCCGTGGCGAGCGCCGCGAGACCCTTCCGCGAGAGCGGTCGCCCTTCGGCGGGACCGTGGTCGTGCGGATGTCCTTCCATGTGTGGGTGCCGGGGCCGAGCCGACCCCTCGCTCCACGCGCCGAGCCGGGTCACGAGCATCCACGCGCCGAGCGCGAACGCGACCAGCCCCGACCCGATGCCCAGCCACGGATACACGCGTTCGGGAGCGAAGACTTCGGTCGCCGTGAGGACGACGAACCCCAGCGCGAGCACCGACGCCGTATGCATCACCGCCACGGCCGCCCCGACCGCCACCGCATGACGGGACCGCCCGCCGCTCCCAACCAGGTAGGCGGCCATCAGGGTCTTCCCGTGCCCGGGCCCGAGAGCGTGGAACGCGCCGAACGCGAACGCGAGCAGCAACGCCAACAGCATGAAGGGCCCGGTCCGTACGACCAGGGCGACGAAGGCTCCTTCCGCGTCCGACCCCGCCGGCGCCTCGGCGGCGTCGGTTGCCGTACCTCCGAGGGTCCCGTTCCCCGGTTCGAACGTGGCCGCCGCCTCCCGGATGTCGAGCGGGCTGGCCAGCAGGTCGTCGGGGTAGGCGCGAAGGCCGTTGGTGACGCTCTCGCTCGGAACGGACGGATCGACGATCAGGGTCCCGGCGGCGCCGGCGATCGTGATCTCCCTCCATCCCACGCGTCCCTCGAAGTTCGCGTCGGCGAACGCGATCCGGCCGCTGGGCGGCGCCCCGGCGGCGAACCTCACCGAGAGCCGCAGGACGTCGAGACCGCCCTGCCCCCGTGTGAGGCGCACGGAGGCGGACCGCACGTCGAGGTTCACCGGCGCGTCGTCGATCGAGAGCGCCAGGCCGCTCAACAGCTCGGCCGCGGTCTCTCCTGCCCATGCCGTCCGCTCGGCGCTCGAGGCCGTCCCGTCGCCGTCGGCGTCGATCCGCGGGAGGGTCTGCACGGTCGGGATCTCCGCCATGTCGACGACGTAATCGATCCGGACCTCCTCCGGGGCGACCACGATCCCGGCGTACCGGTTCACCGTGAAGTTGCCGAGCGGGTGGGCGAAGGCGGTCGCGGGAACCAGCGTCACCACCGCGACGGCGACAAGGGATGCAGCGAAGCGCCGCACCCGGCGCATCACGGGTCTCCGAGCCGCGACAGGATCCGCTCGGCCGTTTCGGCGTGGAGGATCGAGAAGTTCGGGTTCACGGCGACGGCGCGGCGGAGGTACGAGCGCGCGGCCCGGTCGTTGCCGAGCGCGAGCCTGATCATCCCGGCGTGGAACAGGAACGTCGCGTTCCGGGTCCCGAGCCGGAGCGCCCGATCGGCGAAGGTCGCCGCCTGCTCATATCGTCCGTTCGCGTACAGGGCCCAGGCGAACGCGTCGGCGACGTGCACGCTCCGGCGACGCGCCCACTCGGAGCGTGCGGCCTCGAGCGCGATCGCCTCGTCTCCGTGGTCGGCGTCGAACAGGGCGAGCTCGAGGTCGGCGTCCACGCCGTTCCCGTCGGCGAGGTCGTGGAGCGCCCGGACGACCGCCTCCTGCTCCTGCGCCTGCGCGTCGCGTCCCGTCACGCGGTAGAGATCGGCGAGCGCGACCACGAACTCCGGCGAGGGGTAGCGGGCGGTCACCTCGGCGTATCGCTGGATCGCGAGCCGGGCGTCGCCCCGCGCCCACGCCACCTTCGCCGTGCCGGCGAGGTTGGGGACGAAGGACGGGTCGAGGCCGAGACCGCGGTGGTACCAGGACGCCGCCGCCCGAACGTCGCCGGACCCGAACGCGAGCTCGCCGAGCTGATACGCGGCCCACGCCGCGTCGCCCGACGTGGCCGCGGCGTCGAACGCGAGCGTCATCGCCCGGGTCGCCCCGCGGACGTCGCCCTGGAGCTCGCGCGCGTACGACACGCGCGCGTAGGAAGCGAGGTCCGGGCGGGTGTCGACCATCGTCTGGAAGGCGGCGAACGCCTCGTCGTACCGGCCGAGCTCGAGCAGCGCGTCGCCGATCACGCCGTGGGCGTCGGCCCCGAACGGGTCGATCTCGGCAGCCCGCCGGCCGAAGGCCAGGGCGGCGCCGAAATCGTGGCGTGCCAGCGCGAGGGCGCCGAGACCCAGCAGGGCATCCTCGTTGTGGCGGGCACCGAGCCGGAGCGAGGCGTCCAGCGCCTCCTCCGCCTTCGGGTAGAGCGACGGATCGCCGGTCGCGCGCGCCTGCGCTACATAGGCGATCCCCAGGGAGGCGAACGCCCTCCGGTCGGAGGGCAGCTCCTGCAAGCGTTGCCGCAGGCCGGCGATCTGCGTCTCGAGCGAACCGCCTCCGATCCCCGGCCGAGCGAGCAGGGACGCAGGCTCGGGGACCAACGTCGAAGGCAGCTCGCCGACGACCTCGGTCGCAGGGCGGAACGCGACCGCACCTACCACGATCAACGCCGCGGCGAGCAACGCGGTGACGACCGCGGCGCTCGAGGCCCTCCGCATCATCCCTCTGCCTCCTTCCCGACCGGTGGGCGGATCGTGAGAGCGGACGGGCCCGGCCGTTCGGCCGGGCCCGTCCCTCGTCCTCAGTCGTCGTGGGGACCGTCGTCCGACCCCGAGGTCGGGTACCCGACGTAGGGGAAGGTGCCGTTGAACGGCACGTCGTTCTCGTCCACGCCGTCACCGATCGTGTCGGCGAGCGCCTGGTGGTCGGGGAGCAACACACCGAGCACGACGCGGAGCGACACGTCGATGATGTCGTCGGACAGACGACGCCCGTTCGGGAACCCCGCGAGATCGCCGCCGATGACCCCCAGGCGCGAGCAGGTCATCGAGCACGGCGGGATCGACAGGTTGAGTCGGACCATCTCGCTGGGCGTGCCCCCGTCAGGCTTGTTCAGGCCGTCCACCCCGGTGAGGAACACCGAGATCAGGTCGGCCCGCTGGATGCCGGGCGTGTCCGGATCCGAGTCCGGGATCTCGGTCATGTACACCGCGTTCAGCAGACGCGGGAGCTCCGGGTCCTGGACGAGCGGCAGGGCCGCACCGTCGGCCTTGGGCTTGGAGGCGTTGAAGTAATCCTTCAGGCCCACCGGGATCACGACCTCGTTCACGAGCGGCATGCCGAGGCGCGACACCTGGACGAACGAGCCTTGGTTCTGCTGCGACCCGTCGTCCATCCGCACGGTGGTGCTCTTCCGAGAGGTCGTGCTCCAGATGCCGATGATCGGGTTCGCGTCGGCATCCCTGCCGAGCGCGAGGTCCGACTTCGGGACCTGGAGGGCCAGCGTGTTGACGTTGAAGCCGGCCAGGGTGTCGTCGCCGATCTCCGACAGGTTCGCGCCGTAGAGCAGGTCGAACACACGGAGGTCGAGGAAGAACGGGTCGTCGGACTGCCCGGCCCACGTCTTGCTCGGCGCCGAGCCGAACTCGACCGTCGCGGCGTCGAACAGGTCGGCGTTGTAGTTCGGCATCGAGGCCGCGCCGACGTTGGACGGCGCCGAGATCGCGTCGTCGACGAGCGTCTTCTGCTTGCCCGTGTCCCGGTTGACCCGGATCAGATCGTAGGTCTGGTAGAAGTTCAGATCCGGATCGTCCAGGGCGGTGACCGCACCCGTGTTGTACAGGAACGTGTTCGGGTTGCGGTACTGGCTGTCGAACACCCACCGGTAGATCAGGTCGGGCTTCGCGTCGTGATCGTTGTCGATGTTGATGTCGTAGCGGACGCCGTCACCCCAGGCGTAGAAGTTGGGGCCGCCGGCCGGCTCCTCGAACGGGATCCAGGATGCAACCAGGCTGACGGTGTTGGGCCGATCCTCGCTCACGAACGCATACACGTCGGTCGTGTCGATCTGCGGGTCGGCCGAGACGAGGGGGGCCTCTCGGTGGCTGGAAGCGCCTCCCGTCAGCGGCGCAAGCGCGAACAGGCCTGCCACCACCGCGATCGACGCCGCCACCGCGAGCGCCCGCGTTCGGGCATGCTTGCGCAGCAACGGATCTCCTCCTTCGGGATTCGGAACGGATCTGGGACCGCTGCTCCCGCGGACCGGCTCGTCCGGTCCCGGCGGCGTCCTCACCCCCTTTCGAAGGTGCGGTCAACGCATGCTTCGCGGTGACCCGCTGCCCGGATCACAGGAGGCGAGGAGGGTTACCGCGGCTGCGGCTGCGGCTGCGGTTGGGGTTGGGGGACGCGCGTCGCCCGGAGGAAGCCGACGAACATCACCGCGATCCCCACGAGGAGCGAGATCGAGAACGGCGCGAGATGACCGAGCGCGGCGAAGGCGGAGCCGAACCCGGCGATCACGGTGGCGCCGGCGGCGATGAGCAGCGTCCCCCAGAAGCGGTCGCGGAGCTCGCGTCGGCCGCGCATCCGCCACGCCGACCACACGGTGCCGGCGAGCAGCACGACGTACGCGGGGATCGCCACGAGCTGCGGCAGGCGATGGGCCGTGGACCCGTCGCCGAACACCTCCTTGCCGGACGGGAGCTCCTGCGCGAGCGCGGTCGTGTCGACCTCGGCCGTTCGAACCACGGCGATCGTGTAGGCGGTCACGAACGCGAGCACGACGTACAACGCCCATCGCACGGCACGCCGGTGGATCAGCAGGTCGAGCTCGCCCTGGGCGAGGAACGGGACGTTCAGCACGGCGCCGAGCGCCCAGTAGACGCGGAACTCGCCGGACGTCCATCCGTTCGTGGCGCCCAACGCGACGGCGAGCGACGCCGCGGCGTACATGAGCAGGGCCGCGGACCAGATCGCCTGGTACGAGCGGCGGCGTCTCGCGAAGTCGCGCGCGAGCGCCGCCGCGAAGAGCGCGGCGACGATCGCGGCGGCGAGCGGGAAGGCCCACACGGGTCCGGAGCATATCGGGGCGAGGTGCGCTGCTAGCATCCCGGCGCGTGAGCGACTCCTCAGGCCCGGCCATCGTCTGCTCGACGATCTCGGTCTTCTCCAAGCCGATCGACGAAGCGTTCGGCCTCATCGCCGACGCCGGGTTCGACGGCATCGAGATCATGGTGACGAAGGATCCGGACACGCGGGACGAACGCCGGATCCGCGAGCTCTCCGAGGACCACGGCCTGCCCGTCGCCGCGATCCACGCTCCGTTCCTGCTCGTGACCCGCCGGGTCTGGGGCGTGGACCCGGTCGGCAAGATCGACCGCGCGCTCGAGCTCGCGCGAGCCGTCGACGCGCCGCTCGTGGTGGTCCATCCCCCGTACCGATGGCAGCGCGGCTATCGCCGGTGGCTCGACGAACGCCTGCCCGCGATCGCGGAGGAACGTCCCACGGTGGCGGTGGAGAACATGTTCCCGATGCGCGTGCGTGGACGCTCCGTCGCAACCGTCCACGCCCGTCAGTCCCTCGAGGACCTCGCCCGATCTCCCCGGGTGGTGCTCGACACGAGCCATGCGGCCGTCGCCGGTCTCGACCCGGTGGACCTCGCGGACCGGCTCGGGGACCGGCTGGCCCACGTCCACCTCTCGAACAACGCCGGCCGGGGCTGGGATTCCCACCTGCCACTGGACCAGGGGGTGCTGGACCTCGGGCGCTTCCTCGAGGCGCTCGCGACTCGCGGCTTCGAAGGAGCGGTCTCGCTCGAGATCGATCTTCGCCCCTTCATGGGGGACGAGGAGGCCCTACGCCGCATCCTCTTCCGCAACCGCGAGCTCTGCGCGGAGCGACTCGGGCTCGCGGCCTGACGGAACGGCCGGAACCAACCTCATTCCACGAGCGTCAACAGACCTCGGTCTTCGAGTTCGAGATCCGCGGGACACGGGAGAATGGCTCGCCGTTCACCGTGTCGAACCGATGGCTCGAAGCGAACGAGTTCGGCGCCGCGTACGGCGTCTACCGGATGGGCGAGATGATGTACGCGCTCGTATACAACAACTTCGAACGGATCTCGTTCACGGGTGCCGACGTCACCGGGACGATCACCGAGGACGACCTGAGCGGCCGGATCGCAAAGATCAGGGTGTCGAGCCCGCTGCAGCCCGCGCTCAAGGCCCGGAGCGTGATCCGCGCCGAGCCCGGGGACCGGATCGAGGTCGAGGTCACGCTCGAGCGGACCGACGGCGGCCCCGACGCCACCGCGATGATGACCCTCCGGGTGCCGGGGGGCCCGCGAGTTCGAGCAGGTCCGGCTCGCGGGCGGCAGCGGCCGCCTCGACATCTATCGCGACAGCGTGGGTTCCTTCAAGGAGCTGCTTCGCGTATTGAACGGCGGCGACCACCTGAACGACCTGATCGCCAGGGAGCTCGGTCGCCCGGTCACCGAGGAGACCGACCTCGACGTGAACGGCCGGGGCTCGTTCACCGTCCGGGTCGTTCGCTAGCCCGGCGAAGTATCGAGAGAGCCGGGGTCTCGGACCCCGGCTCTCGTGCTGCTAGCCTCGGCCGGTGCGGCGGTTCACGTTCGTCACGATCATCGTGTTGTTCGTCCTGATCGCCGGCGCCGCCGTGTATCAGATCGCGATCGCGAACCAGGACCGAACGCCGTTCCCCGGACCGGTCCCCGGGACGCCGCTCCCATCGATCGCGCCGTCGCCCTGACGGGCGCCGCGGTCGCACCGCCCTCGCCGCCGACGTGACTCGAGGACGCGCGGGACTCACGGGGGGGCGAACTGCACCAGGTAGGTCTCGATCGTCCGGCGAACCACCTCGCCCTGCGGACCCGTGAGCAGGTCGGTGCCGTGGTCGTCGGCCGGGACGATCTCGACGCGCTTGGGCGGCGGCGAGGTCGCGTACAGCTCCTCTGCGTCGGCCGCCGCGGTCGCGTCGCCCACGCCGGCGATGAACAGCTTGTTCGCGCCTACCTGTTGCAGGACCGTGCCGTCCGCGACGAGCCCCTCGATCGAGATGGGCGCCGAGAGCGTGGCGACGATCTCGGCGTCGATGCCCTCCTGCGCGGCCGCGACGAGCGACGCGGTCCCGCCCATGCTCGCCCCCACGAGCGCGACGCTCGTCGCTCCCCGATCGCGGACGAGGTCGATCGCCCCGAGGACGTCGCGCCAGAGCTCGGAGATCTCGAGCTCGCCCGAGGAGCACCCGCCGTCGCCTCCGGGGCAGTAGCCGCGGAAGTTGAACGTGAGAACGAGGTACCCTTGGTCGGCAAGTCGCTGGGCGAACCCGAACCACGAGCGCTGATCGGCAGGGCGCATGTGCGCGAGGACGACCCCGGTCGTGCCCTCGCCGAACAGCCGGCCATCGAGCGCCACGCCGTCCGAGGACTCGAACGAGACGGAACCCGAGCCGGAGGCATCCGCATCGGCGCTCCCGTCGCCGCACGCCGCGAGGACGACGGACACCGAGACCGAAAGGCAGATCGGACGGACCCGGGCGAGGGCCGTCGCGAGCATCCCCGCGCCTAGCGTCCCTGTTGGCGACGCTGCCAGCGGGTCTTCTTCAGCAGCTTCTTGTGCTTCTTCTTCCGCATCTTCTTGCGGCGTTTCTTGACGAGCGAAGGCACGCGGCGTCGATCTCCTATTCCGAGCCGAACAGGTTTCGGAGGTCCACGCGCTTGGCGCGGTAGTTCTCCTCCAAACGGACGGACCCCAGTCTAAGGGCCTTGGGCCCGGCTGCCACGGGAGAGATCAGCCGGAGCACGCCCTCGTCGGGGGCGTGCTCCAGGTAGCCGATCCCCGTGGAGGCGCCGGCGCCGTCGGACAGGCCGACGAGCAGCCGGTGCAGGCTCGCGGGGTCGAACAGTGGGGGCAGCGCCGGCATGAACACCGTGGGCTTGACCCGGAACCGGTGGAGCTCCCCCGAGAAGTAGCGTCGCATCGCGATCTCCCGGTTCTCCGAGCGCTGGTCGACGGTCGTAGGGACCACCCCGGGGTGCACGCCGAGCGGCACGACCTCGGTCGGGAAGAACCGCTGGATCACGCCGAGGAGCGGGAGGAGCTCCTCCCCGCGCTGGAGCCCCACGACGAGGTCCGGCCGGAGCATCTCCACCTTGTGGTACTTCAGGACCTGCCCGTTGATCCCGGAGACCATCCCGGAGGAATCCACGACGACGAAGTCCGCGCCCATCTGCTTGGCCTGTTCGTGCAGCGCGGACACCCCCGTGACGACCGGCAGCAGGTGACCCTGCGCGGATGTCGCCCCGACGAACGACAGCGCGTCGGCACGCGCGAGAGCCTCGGGCTCGAGATCCTCGGGGCCGCGGAGGATCTTCAACGTGACGCTCGCCGGCGGCCCCACCGTCTTCTGGCCGACGTCGGCGTCCAGGAGCGCGGCCGGACGCCCGGCCTTGAGCGCCGCCCGGAGCAGGTCACGGGCAAGCGTCGTCTTCCCGGTGTCCAGCCCGCCGATCAGAAGGACGGTGTGCTTGGTGCGAACCGCCTCGTCGACGAGCGCCTCGTGCTCGTTCACATCCGCCTCCGGGGAGCCCGAAGGACGATCGAACGCATGCGACTACCCGGTGGGAGGACCTCCTCCTCCGGCCTGCCGGCTCTCGGTGGTCTCGGGTATCGGCATGGGGCTCGTTCTGCCCCCTTCTCACGCGGTCGAACCGTGCCTACGGACCTGTCTGGGGTCTGTTTGCGGCCACCATCCTAGCGTTCGGCCCGGGGGACCGGCCCGGGCGATCCCGCTCAGGGGAGCCGAGCGGCGATCGCCTGGAAGCACGGCCAGTAGTCCTCGGGCGACACGTTGTCGTCCATCACGATGACGGTCTCGGTCCGGCCCTGGTCCTTCGCCACGAGCAACGCGGGGTCGTTCACATCCGCGATCGAGAGCGTCTCGACGCCCCGCTCGATCGCCGCGCCCGCGAACCCATGGTCGGCGAAGACCAGGTCGGGTGACGCTTCGTCGAGCATCAACTCCATCGCCTCCGCGGCGTGCGTGTGCCGTGGACGCTGGTCGTCGGTGAGCATCGCCACGTCCTCGAGGTAACGGATCCGCCACGGGTCGCCGTCCCCGTCGACCCAGGCGAGGCCGTCCGCCGGTCGCAGGACGCGCGCCCCGCCCGCCACCAGCGCGCGGCCGACCGTGCCGTACAGGTGCGCGAGGCCGAACGGATGACCCGTCGCGAGGACCACGCGCTCGGACCTCGCGATCGCGTGCGCGAGCCGGTCGCCGACCTCGGCGCATGCGTCGAGGACGAGCTCGGGATCGACGGGCACCGGTCCCGTCTCCGCGAGCAGGGCAGGTTCGAACCCGGCCGACCGGCCGACGATCGACAGGACCTGTTCGGGCTCGGCGGTCGGCAGGCCCGACATGCCGAACCGCTTATCGGGATCGCCCTCGTGGAGCATCCGGACGTTGCGAACCACGTTGTCGAAAGGATGGCTCACCTCGATCCCGGCAACGGAGCCGGCGAGCAGGCCGCGGACGAGCTCGGCGCGCTCGTAGGCCGCCGGCTCCCATCGATCGTCGAGGGCGGGCAGGCGGGCGGCGTGCGATCCGATAACGTCCACGCGACCATCGTACGGGGAGCGAGCATGCACGGACGCGACTGACGTGGAGCTTCGCGGAGCCGTGGTCGTCGTGACGGGAGCCTCGTCCGGGTTCGGCGAGCTCGCGGCGCTCCGGTTCGCGAGCGCCGGCGCCCACACGGTGCTGGCCGCCCGCAGGCTCGAACGCCTCGGAGCGCTCGCCGACGGCATCGCGTCGCGAGGCGGCTCGGCCCTCGCCGTCCGCTGCGACGTGACCGAGCTCGAGCAGCTCGAGGCGCTCCGCGACCGCGTGTCGGAGGCGTTCGGCCGGTGCGACGTGTTGGTGAACAACGCCGGCATCCGCGGCGGCGGACCGTTCCGGACCACGCCGGTCGACCGCATCGACCGCGTGATCGACGTGAACCTCCGGGCGGTCGTGCTCGGCACGAAGCTGTTCCTGCCGATGATGCTGGAGCGACGCCGCGGCCACGTCGTGAACGTCGCCTCGCTCGCCGGGCGGTTCGCGACACCGGGCGCCGCGGTGTACGGGGCCACGAAGCACGCCGTGGTCG
>DATFEU010000235.1:0-6471 GCA_035250725.1 Actinomycetota bacterium | reverse complement strand
CAGGCGGCCCGGAGGGGACGGCTACCTAGCTACCTAGGCAGCGAGCGCGTATTCGTTATCGGCGCTTGTATTGGTCCCGGCTTTTCACGAGGCATCCGGGGACCTCGGCCCGCTTCCCCCGAGCGGTACTCGCTCAGGTCGAAGCCAGTACACCCCCATATGTGGTTGTCCCGACGAGTATACGGGGGCTACCGACGCCGTCCCGCCTCGCGCTCGATCTCGCGCCGATGCTCGCGCTCGGCGATCGCCTGTCGCTTCTCGAACTGCCGCTTCCCCCGCCCGAGACCGAGCTCCACCTTCGCCATCCCGTGGCTGAAGTACACGCGGAGCGGCACGAGCGCGAGCCCGCGTTCGGCCGTCTTGCCGATGAGCCGCTCGATCTCCTTGCGGTGCAGGAGCAGCTTGCGTGCACGGGTCGGCTCCTGGCGGCCCTTGTCCATCGCGTGCTCGTAGGGCGGGATGTGCATGCCCTCGAGCCAGACCTCTCCCCCCCGGACGCGACCGAACGCCTCGGCGATCGAGCCGTGGCCGCCGCGGAGCGACTTCACCTCGGCGCCCGAGAGCACGATCCCGGCCTCGAACCGCTCGAGGATCTCGTAGTCGTGCCGCGCCCGACGGTTGGAGACGACGGTCTTCTGGCCGGCGGCGTCGCCCTTCGGGCTCATCGGCGGGAGCGGGGAGCCCTAGACGTCGAGGAAGCGGCGCATCCCCACGAGGGACGCGAGCAGGGACACGACCACGGCCGCGAGCAGGAGCCACGGGATGATCGCGATCACGTCGGAGTTGACGATCCAGGGGACGAACTGCACCGACTCGTTCAACGGGTTGATGAACGCCACCTTCAGCCCGAACAGCACGAGGATGGCCGCGGCCGCGCCGATCAGGCTCTCGAACAGGCCCTCGACCAGGAACGGCATCCGGATCCGCCAGTTCGTCGCGCCCACGAGCTTCATGATCCCGATCTCCTTGCGCCGGGCGAACAGCCCCATCCGGACGGTGTTCGCGATCAGGATGGCCGCGGACACGAGCATCACGAACGAGATCAGCAGGACGCCGACCCGGAACACTCGCGTCACGGCGAACAGACGGTCCAGGAACGCGCTCTGGTCCACGATCCGGTCGATCCCGGGCTGCCCCTGCAGGACCGCCTCGACCTGCGCGTACTGCTCGGGATCGTCCAGCTTCACGCGGAGGGAGGCCGGGAGCGCGTCGCAGTTGACGTTGTTCACGAGCGCCGGCTGGTTGGCGAACAGCTCCTTGAACCGGTCGCACGCCTCCTGTTTGCTCTCGAAGTCCACGTTCTCCACCACGGGCAGCTCGGTGAGCGTCCCGGTCAGGGAGCGCACCGTGTCCGGGTTCACGGGGTCCGTCAGGTACACCGCCACCTCGACGTTGCCCGTCGTCGCCTCGATCATGAGGCTGACCTGACGGCTGATCAGCAACGACAGGCCGAACAGCAGCAGCGCGATGAACGTCGTGGAGATCGCAGCGAACGCCACGAGGCCGTTCCGCCGCAACCCCGATGTGGTCTCTCGGAACAGGAACTCGAACCGCGCCACTACGCGTACACCCCGCGGGCCTGGTCGCGGACGACCTTGCCCTTGTCGAGCTCGATCACGCGCCGTCGCATCGCGTCGACGATCGCCTGGTCGTGGGTGGCCATGACGACCGTCGTGCCGATCCGGTTCACCTTGTCGAGCAACCGCATGATCTCGACCGACGTCGATGGGTCGAGGTTGCCCGTGGGCTCGTCGGCGAGCAGGACCAGCGGACGGTTGACGCACGCGCGAGCGATCGACACGCGCTGCTGCTCGCCGCCGGAGAGCTCGTCCGGGAAGTTGTTGAGCTTGTCGCCGAGACCGACGAGTTCGAGGATCTCCGAGACGCGTTGGTCGATCACGTGCTTGGGCTTGCCGATCACCTCGAGCGCGAACGCCACGTTCTCGAACACGGTCTTGTCCTGGAGGAGCTTGAAGTCCTGGAAGACCGTGCCGATGTTGCGGCGCAGGTGAGGGACCTTCCAGTTGGTGAGCTTGGCCAGGTTCTTGCCGGCCACGTAGATGTCACCCTTCGTGGCCTCCTCCTCCTTCAGGAGGAGCCGGATGGCCGTGCTCTTGCCGGACCCCGACGGGCCGACGATGAAGACGAACTCGCCCTTCTCGATCTCGACGCTGACGTCCTCGAGGGCGGTGGTGCCGTTGCGGTAGACCTTCGAAACATGCTGAAGACTGATCATGTTGGGATCCCAGTGGTTGCGGGCGCGAACCGGCGCGGAGTCTAGCAGACCACTTTCGACTCCGGTGGGAGGGTAGCCTGGGCGGATGGACACGGCGACGCGGTCCGAACGCGCCACCGCGCCCACCGAGGAACGCCGGGGAGCCACCCGAACGCTGCGCGCGCTCGTCTGGATCGCCGGCCCCGCCCTCATCGTCGGATGCGTGCTCGCCGCGTTGCGCGGCGTCGCCTTCCTCCCGAACCTGACCGACCAGCACCCGGACATCCTTTCCTTCTGGCTGCCGCGCTCGTGCCTGCTCGGGGAGGCCCTGTCGAACGGCTCGGTCCCCACATGGAACCCGTACGAGCTGATCGGCACGCCGTTCGCGGCCGACCCGCAGAGCGGATGGCTCTACGCGCCGACGATGGCACTCTCCTGGCTGTTCGGATGCGGCGGCGGCCTCCGCGCGCTGATCGTCCTGAACCCCATCCTCGCCGGCCTCGGCCTCCTGTGGTTCCTTCGCAAGGAGGGGCTCGGTCGGGTCGCGGCCACGGCCGGCGGGCTCTCGGTCGCGCTCGGGATCTCGGCATCGGTCGTGGCGATCAGCCTCCCGTTCGCGGGGACGCTCGCCTGGACCCCGTTCGTGTTGGTCGGCGCGAGCGGGTACTTCTCCGCCTCCGGGTGGCGCCGGATCCCGTGGCTCGCGCTCGCCGCGTTCGCGTGGGGGCAGGTCGCGTCCGCGCACCTGTCGCACGGACTCGTGATGGCGACCGCGCTCATGCTCGCCTACGTGGTCGCGCGAGCCGTCCGGGAGGTGCGGACCGGCGCGAGCCGCGCGCGACCGATCCTGCTGCTGTCGGCGTGCTTCGTCCTGTTCCTACCCCTCGCGAACCTCGCGATCCTCCTTCCTCGTTTCTCGCTCCTCGGGCGCTCGACGCTGGCGGACGGCTACGGCGCGCTCGAGGGAACGCTCCCCCGCGCGGCGGGCGCGCAAGACCGTCCGATCCCCACCATGGGCCTGTGGGCCGGGTGGCCCTTCGCGTTCGCGGCCGCACCGGGCGGGTACCTCGGCGCGGGGATGCTCGTCTGCATCCCCATGGCGTTCCGCGATGCGGCCAGGAGGTTCCTGGTGGTCACGCTCGCCGCGGTGGCGGTCGGCGGCTACCTGCTCACGAGCTCGCTGCTCATCGGGGCGGTCTGGTTCCGGGATCTCGTGCTCGCCCTGCCGTTCGGGGACGTATACCTCCATAACCCCGGACGTCTCCGATACCTGCTGTTCGTGATCGTGCCGATCCTCGGCGCGGTCGGGATCCAGTGGCTGCTCGACGAACGGCCCTCGTTCGGCGCGGCGGTCCGATGGATCGGCGTGGGCCTCGGGGCGTTCCTGGCGCTCCCGCTGCTCCTCGGGGCGCGCGTGGAGCGGTTCGTACTCCTCGCGATCGGAGCGGTCGCCGTCGTTGCCATCGTCTGGGCGATCGCGCGCGGGAAGCGATGGGCGCCCGTCGCGTTGTGCGTCGCGCTCGCGCTCGAGCTCGTGGCCGGCGCGATCTGGTCCTCGGTCTACCGGGGAGGAACCACCTTCATCGGCCTGGAGAGCCTCGACCAGAAGACGCTCATCGCGCCGCCGCTCCGGTGGCCCGGCGTCGAGCTCGACGCGTACCTCGAGCGCGGCGCGATCGCGCGGGCGCTCGAGGCCGCACCGAACGATCGGTACCTCGCGTGGATCCCTCCGGACGCGTACTTCAACAAGGGCTACCTGTTCACGCGGAACGCCTCCGACTGGCCCGCGCTGCTGATCGGGCGCTCCGTCCTGTTCGGGCTGCGGGACGCGCTCGGCTACTCCCCGATCCAGCTCCCGCGCTACTGGTCGTACATCCGGTCGATCAACCGGCTCCCGGTCTTCTACAACGCCTCGGTGATCCAGGTCCCCACGCTCGAGGACCTCCGCCTCCTCGGCGCTCGCTACCTGATCGTGCGGGACGTCGTCCGGGACGGCCGGCTGTTGCCGCCCGGACTCTCGGGCCGAACGGTCGAGACCGAGGGCGCCTATCGCCTCGTCGAGGTCGAGGGCTCGCAACCGCGCGTCTCCGTCGTCCCCGACTGGCAAGTGGTCCCCGACGCGATCGCGGCCCTCGGGTCGGTCGGGGCCGACGGCTTCGATCCCGCGACGACCGCGGTCCTCGAGACCGATCCCGGCATCGAGCCGGTGGACGGCGGCCCGCCCGGCAGCGCCTCGTACGCGGAACCGCGACCCGAGGAGGTCCTGATCCATGCCGACGCGCCGGTGCCGTCGATCGTGGTCGTTCGGAACGCGTGGGACGAGGGGTGGTCCGCGACGGTCGATGGCGAGCCCGCGCCCCTCCTGCCGACCGACCTGCTCCTGCAGGGCGTGCCGGTGCCGGCGGGCGCCCACGAGGTCCGCCTCGTCTATCGGGAACCAGCGCTCGCTCGCGGCCTCCTCGGGTCCGCGATCATCTGGCTCGGACTCCTCGGGGTTGCGGTGCTGATCCTCGTCAGGGACCGCCGCAACCGAGGCTCATCGGCTCAGGCGTCGACCTCCGTCGATCGGTCCTGAGCCCGGCGTCCACCGACGAACATCAGGGTCCGACGAGCATCAAGACCGGGCGGCCGAATCGTCCGATCAGCCCCGTCGGCGCCGGATCGCCTTCGAAACCGGGAGCAGGACCGCGAGGCCGATGGCTTCCCCGGCATTCCCACCCGGACCATCCGTCACCGTGACGGAGGTCGGATCGGTCGGACTCGCGCACTGAGCGGTCGCGATCACGTCGTACGAACCCGGCTGATCGATCCTGAGCCCGTTGAAGACGACGGTGCCGTTGCCGCTCCAGACCTCCGATGTCTCTCCCGAGGAGAATGCAGCGCCGCCCAGTGAGATCGTGAGCGGACCGTCGGGGTCACCTCCGCTGAGGATCTCCACCCGGATCTGGACGTTGAACGGACGCCCGGCCTCGATGCTCGCCGGCGGACGTGTGTGGAACGAGAGCGCGTAGTGTGGGCACGCAGCCGCCGGGGGTTCCTCGACCATGAGCGTGGCGACATCGCTGCCGCCGGAGAACTTCCCGACGATGGTGTGCGACCCCGCGGACGTCGGCGTGCAGGTGTTGCCGCTACACGAACCGCTCGGTTGGATCGTGAACTTCGTGTCCGCCGTGACATCGCCCATCGAGTCGCCGTTCGTGTCGAACGCCTCCGCCGTGTAGTCCTTCGAATCGCCGAGCTCGATCGTTGCGGTCGATGGTGAGATGACGATGTGGTCGAGGTCGCGCGTCTGCGACACGATCGTCCACGAATAGGAATCGGACCCGCTGTTTCCCGATGGGTCGGCCATGGAGACCCTGAACGAGTGCGGCCCGGTCGAGAGGTCGGAGTAGTCGACCGACCCGATCACGTCGTTCCCTGTCTGCGCTGGGCTGCCTGGTCCGCACGGCTGCCGGTCGCCGTCCAGCGTGCAGACGAAGCCCGTCCCAGCCTCCGATGACCTGAACCTGAAATGAGCGTTCCTCGCATGGGTAGGGTCGTCGGGCCCGCTCGTGATCCTGACCACCGGCGCCTCGTCGTCGCCCCGGGTGATCACGCTGATCACCCGGGTCTGCGTGTCAGAGGCACCGGATGGGTCGGTGACGACCAGCGTCACCGTGTAGTTCCCCCGCCTGCCGTAGGTATGTGTCGGGCTCGTGCCTGCGTTCTGGGAAGGGCCGTCGCCGAAGTCCCACGCCCTCGTCAGCGGGTCGCCGTCCGGGTCCACCGACGTGTCGGTGAAGTCAACCCTCAGGGGGGCCGGACCGGACCGCGGCGATGCGATGAATCCCGCGTCCGGCTGCTGATTGACGCGCGGCGGCAGCGCATCATCGCCTCGGGTGGGAGGCCCACCGCTGTTCTCGCCGTCGGGGGCCGGTCGCGGCCCACCCGGCTCATCACCAGGCTCGCCGTCCGGTCCGGGGTCGTCGCTCTCCGGCGGCTCGCATCCCACCGCCGCCTCGAGAGCGCATCGGTTGAAGGAGATCCATTCGCTGTTGAGGAATCCCGCCGGGATATCCAGCAGCGGCCCGACGGATCCGTCGACCGAAACGACGACCATCTTGCCCGTTGGGACGTCGACGGCGCCCGCGTCCGCGCTCGCCGACACGAGGCCCTCCAGGGTCGCGATCGTCGTCGAACCGTCCGCGTTGACGAGGACCGCGTACACCGTTCCCTTCACCCACGCCGTCGCGGTAGGTGTCTGGATGGCGAACCGG
>DATFEU010000121.1:0-5206 GCA_035250725.1 Actinomycetota bacterium | reverse complement strand
GGGGATCCTGGCCAAGAACGAGATCGACTGGTCGATCCTGGACCGGCCGATGGGTGAGGTGAACGCCCTGCGCTTGTTCTGCCTGCTCCTTTACGCGCGAACCGAAGGTGTAAGGGTCCCGGAGGAGCGCATCGCCAGAGTCTCCCCGCGCATCTGACGCTACCGTGACTGGGCGGCAGAGTGATCCGCTTCGTAGGTGAGGTGGGTCACGTGCTGGGCGCTCGTGACCGCGATGGGTCGTAGGTCGATGCTCGGCCACGGTCCGTCGTCGAACAGCCGAGTCCCGCCCCCGGGCACGAGATGCAGTCGAACCTCGTCGACCGCATCCGCCCGGAGGTACTGGCGCGCGGTCTCCGCGCCTCCCATCACGATGACGTCGCCTGGCCCGGAAGCTTCACGAGCTTGACGGAGCGCGTCGTCGATCCCGCTCGTCACGAAGGCATAGATCCGACTGGAACCGCTCGATCTCGGCCGGGGACCGGCCTCCGAAGATCCAGTCGTGCAGCTGCTCTCCCCCGCGCCCCATCGGTTCCTCCGGGCTGACGTCGGGGCCGGTCACGTAACCGTCCAGCGACATGCTCATCTCCATCAGGACCTTCGACATAAGCTCAACCCTACCCAGCGGGATGTTCGTCAACGCGCTGGAGTCATTGCCTCGGCTGGACGAGCTCTGCGAGCATCGGATCCATGGGCGCCGAGCATCGGATGGCGCGATCGACGCTGGAGGAAGCGCGCCGGACGTTCGTCGACAACGTGCATGGCCTGACGCTCGAGGAGACGCTCGACGCCGGCGGCGGCTATCGCTCGATCCTCGGGCTGATGAAGCACACCGCCGGATGGAGCGAGGTCTACCACTCGTTCGCGTTCGACCCCGAGCCGCGCCGCTGGGACGACGCCGACTGGCCGCGCGGCCTGCGCGAACGCATCGAACCCACGCAGGACTACCTCGGCGAGGTCTTGGCATGGTTCGAGCGCGGCGCCGAACGCTGGCTCGCGGCGGTCGACGACGCCGTCGACCTCGACGAGGCGAGGCCGGTGCACTGGGGTGGCACGCTCCCCCTCCTCGAGATCGTCGCCATGGTCGCCGGCCACTGGCAGTACCACGCGGGCGAGATCAACGCGATCCTCGCGATCCGGCGCGGGGAGGCATGGGAGCTCGGCGAGGCCGTGGAGGAGAACCACATCTCGACGGTCGGCCGAAGCGTCCGCCGGGGATGGATCTCGGACGAGGACGCCGAGCGCTACGAGGAACGGCTGCGCGAGCTCGCCGGCGAGCCCGAGGAGGGAACCTAGGCGACGAGCTCCGTCGTCACGGCGCCTCGGGGAGCCTGCTCGCGGTCCTCGCGGCGGTCGCGCGGGGCGCCAGGACGACGAGCGATGTCGCCGCGCTCCTCGGTCAGGCGTTCATGACGACCTCGGACCAGCTGGATCGCCTCGAGGCGGCTGGCGAGATCCGGCGGGTCCGGAACCCGCGCGACGGCCGGTCCAAGCTGATCCGGATCACCCCTCGCGGCGACCGCCGCCTCCGGAGGACCGGGCCGCGAATCCGATCGATCGAGCGAGCCATCACCGAACAGCTCGACACGGACCTTCCCGGCGTCGTGTCGACGGTCGCGGACCTGCGGCGCGCGATCGACGTCGCCGCCGCGGAGCTGGAGCTCGGCGCGTGAGGTGGGTGATCGCGCTCGTGCTTGCAGCGCTCATCGCCTGCTCGAGCGCGGCGCCGCCGGCTCGGCCGTCGCCCGAACCGCCGCCGCCGCAAGCGTACGGTTCTCCCGGCGTCGAGGCCGGTGCCGTCCAGGAGTTCGTCGGTGCGGACGGAACGCTCGAGCCCGAGCGCACCCGGTACTCCGAGTTCGAGCCGCCGTACACGTTCGTCGTTCCCGATGGATGGTCGGGCGGCCACGAGCACCCGGACTACTTCGACATCTGGAACGGCGAGGACCGCCTGATCGGGTTCGCGCCGCCGAGCGCGATCCCGGCCTCCGGAGGAGAGATCGCGTGGGATCGACTCACGCCGCGGGAAGCCCTGCGGCTCATCGGCGAGCTCGGCACCGAGCAGAGCCCGATCGAGGAGACGGAGGTGGACGGCCGGCCCGCGCTCGAGATGTCGTTCTCCGTAGAGGGCCAGGACCCACCTGCTCACCCTCGGGGCCGGTGATTTCAACGTGGAGGCCCCATGGCGACAGCGAGCGATCGCGTTCGACGTCCACGAGACGATGATGTTGGTTCTCGTGCAGCGGAAGGCCCCGGGCGAGGAGGACGACGAGGCATCGGTCCTGTCCTCGATCGCCTGCGCGTAGAGGGCCAACCCTTCCCTCTCGGCTCGCTCGCGGCAGAGCGCGAGCATGTCGGCCGAGATGTCGCACCCGTCGACGTCGAGCCCGGCCTTCAGCCACGGGATCAGGAGCCGGCCGGTGCCGCACGCGAGGTCGAGCGCCGGCTGTCCTTCCTGCACGAAGCGCTCGAAGTACGCGATCTCGGGTCCCTCGAGGTGGAACTCGGCCCACCACCGGGCGATCAGCCCGTGGTGCCAGGTCTCCGGTTGCGAGGGCTGTTTCGATGTCACGGCCGGCCGATGGTATCCCGGCGGCCGACGAGCTCAGGACGCCTCGTCCATCAACGAGAGCAGCTTCGTCGTCGTGTTCCAGTTGCGGATCGTGACGCTCGGATAGATCGGCGACGAGGCGATCTTGTTCAGCCGGCTCGACGTCGCCTTCGCCTCCAGCCTCGAGAGGTAGAGCACACCGGTCCCGGCGTGCGCCTCGTCGACACCGGGCTTCAGCTCCACGCTCTTCATCGCGACCTTCGCGGTGAGCGACTCCTTCAGGAAGACGACGTCGTAGCGGTACTTCGCCCGCTGGGTGCCGAACCCCTTCGGCGCACGATCCACGACGGCACGCATCTGGGTCCGGCTCCGCACCACCACGGTCGGGACGTAGTCGAACGCCTCGGCGAGCATCGCCTCGATCCGATCGGTCAGCGTCGCCGCCGGGGTCGCGGGCGCGGTGAACAGCACGTTGCCGCTCTGGATGTAGGTGGCGGCGTCCTCGAACCCATCGGCTTCGAAGGCTGCCTGGAGCGCGGGCATCCTGATCAGGTTCTTCCCGCCGACGTTGATCCCGCGCAGGAGGGCGACGTACCTGGGCACCCCCAGACATATAGCAGCGGGAAGCGCGATGAGTCTCGCTGCGTTCCCCGGTCCCATCCTGCGGGTAATGCCTTCGCGCGAACCGGGCTTCCGATCGCAAAGGGGGCGAGCGATGCGAGAGCTGATGGTGACCACCTTCCTGACCCTCGACGGCGTCATGCAGGCACCGGGCGGGCCCGGGGAGGACGACGAGGGCGGCTTCGCGCACGGCGGCTGGTCGGTGAACTACTGGGACGAGCAGGCGACGGAGGTCATGGACGAGACGACCAGCAAGCCGTTCGCGATGGTGCTCGGACGCAGGACGTACGACATCATGGCCGCGTACTGGCCGAACGCGCCCGAAGAGGGGCGGCCCTTCAACGAGGCCACCAAGTACGTCGCGTCCCGAGGCCGGCCCGCGATGGACTGGAGCAACTCGGTCCTGATCGAGGGCGACGCGGCCGAGGGCCTCGCGAAGCTCAAGGAGGCCTACGTCCGCTGGCTGGCGGACCCGGCCGCAACGACCGACGAACCGGTGGAACAGGTAGGGACGTGGGACGAGCTCGACGCCTACCGGCTCCGCGTCCGCGGTCACGCGCGTGCGTACCTCGATTCGCTCGACGACCGTTCGCTCGCAACGCCTCGCGAGATGAACGTGGACGGCGAAGCACTCGTGTACAGCCCGGCGGACATCTTCGTGCACACGATGCTGCACGAGCGACAACACCACGGCGACCTGAACACGCTCCTGTACCAGCTGGGCGTCGAGGTGCCGCTCGTCGAGTACCGGTTCTCCCCCGATCGCGGCGCCCAGGCGTCCCATCATGAGGGGGACATCCGGGAGATCCGGGGCCCCTCCCGATACACCACGTGAGCATCGGGGCGCAGGCGGTCCATGACCTCCTGTGCTCGTCGGTAGCGCTGGTCCGGGAGGCGCACGATCCCCGAGCTGGCTGGGCCCTCGTCGTAGCCGCCCAACCATCGCGAAGTAGTCACGAAGCTCGCGAACGGTCCACGGCTCGTCCAGGCTCTGGGGTCTCGTCCTGACTCATCGCGCTTCCGGCTTCGTGGCCTTGACGATCACCGCGGTGGCGACGTGGTCGTGGCGCTCGAGCGGGATCGTCCGTCGCATGACCTCGAGGACCTCCGGCGTGAACAGCGGCATCGACGCCGCCTCGTTGATACCGAAGGGCAGGTGCCCCCCGACCCAGATGTCGGCGAACCCGGCTCTCTCGAGCTTCTCGGCGAAGACACGCTCCGCCAGGGCGCCCGACACTCAGCCGGCCCAGGCGCTCTGGTCGTTGGCCACCTCGGGCGGTAGCTCGCCCTCGATCGTGAGATCGGCCATCGACAGCCGGCCACCCGGCCCGAGGACCCGGAGGATCTCGGCCAGTGCCCGGCTCTTGCGGGCCGACAGGTTCAGCACCCCGTTGGAGATCACGACGTCAACCGCCCCGTCCGGGAGCGGGATGTCTTCCATCGCCCCGGAGACGAATTCCGTCCAGCGTTCGACCTCCGCCTCCGCGGCGTGGCGGCGGCCGCGCTCGAGCATGTCCTCGACGATGTCGAGACCGATCGCCTTTCCTGCCGGCCCGACCCGCCTGGCCGCGAGGATCGTGTCGATCCCACCTCCCGATCCGACGTCCAGCACCGTCTCGCCGGCCTCGAGGAACGCGTATCGAACGGGGTTCCCGACCCCGAGGGCCCACTCCACGGCTCCGGGCGGGAGCTCCGCCAGCTCCTCGTCGGAGTAGATCCGCCGGGCCACGGACTCGCCGCCGCCCCGGTCGATCGCGGAGTAGGCGTCCCGGACGACCTCCTTGATCTCGTCCTGGAACATGAGGTCTCGGTCCACGATCCCTCCTAGAGCTCCTGGACGAAGCGCTCGAGGCGGGCCTTCACGTCCGGCGGGATCTCCTGCGCCCCTCCCGAGGCCAGGAACGCCCTGAGCTCCTTGGCGAACTCCAGCTCCCCGCAGCATGTGCGACAGAACGCGAGATG
Source organism: Actinomycetota bacterium (assembly GCA_035250725.1). Classification (GTDB taxonomy): domain Bacteria; phylum Actinomycetota; class UBA4738; order UBA4738; family HRBIN12; genus DASSJM01. The sequence goes on along the minus strand of DATFEU010000121.1, from coordinate 75 downwards.
CCGTTCCACCCGCTCCTGATCCTCGGCCGAGATCGCCTCGTCGAGGTAGTCCCACAGCTGCCGGACGGCCTCCGA
>DATFEU010000227.1:0-4615 GCA_035250725.1 Actinomycetota bacterium | reverse complement strand
CCGCTCCCGTCGTCCTTCGCCGTGAACTCGACGACCTCGCGGTTCAGCAGGACCTCCATCTGCTTGTGCATCATCACCTTGTCCTGCAGCAGCTTGTTGGCCGTCAGGCGATCGCTGCGCTGGACGATCGTGACCTTGTCGACGAACTGGGTAAGGAAGAGGCCCTCCTCCAGACCGCTGTTCCCGCCGCCGAGAACGACGAGCTGGCTCGCCCCCTTGTAGAACGGGCCGTCGCACGTCGCGCAGAAGTGGATCCCGGCACCGATCAGATCCTCCTCCCCCGGCGCCTCGGTCCGGCGGTAGGAGGACCCGGTGGCGATCAGGGCGGCGTTGGCGTGATAGAGGTCGCCGGTCGCCGTCCGGACGTCCACCTCGTGACAGGTGTGCTCGATCGAGGTGACCGAGACGGCCTGCAACATCTCGACGCCGTACCGTTGCGCCTGCTGGACGATCCGGTCGGCGAGCTCCGCACCCCCGATCCCCTCGGGGAAGCCAGGGTAGTTGTCGAGACGCTCGGTGACGCCGGCCTGGCCGCCGAGACCCTTGCTGTCGATCACGAGCGTCTGCAGGTTCTCGCGAGCCGCGTAGATCGACGTGGTCAACCCGGCGGGACCCCCGCCGACGATGATCACGTCGTAGACGTGCATCATCGCGGCGCGCTCGAGCCCGATCTTCTCGGCGAGCTCCTCGTTGGAAGGTTCGGACAGGTGCGAGCCGTCGGGGAAGATGATCGTCGGGATGATGTTGTTGCCGTCGTTCCGCTCCTGGACGATCGAGGCGCCGTCGGGGTCGGACTCGATGTCGTGCCATTCGAACGAGACCCGCTGGTCGCCGAGGAAGCGCTTGGCGCGGCGACAGTCGGGACACCAACTCGCGCCGTAGACCTTGATGATCTCGTCCATCGGACCTCCTCTCGGGGTCGCGGTCGTCCTGCTGCGTTCCGGGAGCCACCCTGACATCGTTGCGAGGAACGGTCGAGCGCCGGGCACGGCGCTGGGGCAGACTACGCCCGTGCCGAACGACGTCCTGCTCGCGCCGTCGATCCTGGCCGCCGACTACGCCGTCCTCGCCGACCAGGTCGCGCTCGTCCGCGCCGAGTCCGACTGGGTCCACGTCGACCTCATGGACGGGCATTTCGTTCCGAACCTGTCGATCGGGCCGCCCGTCGTCGCGTCGCTCCGCAAGCACACGGACCTGGTCCTCGATTGCCACCTGATGGTCACCGACCCGGGGTTCTGGCTCGAGCCGCTCGCCGAGGCGGGTGCGAACCTCTGCAGCGTGCACGTCGAGCTCGGGGACCCGGCCCCGCTCCTCGCTCGGACCCGCGAGCTCGGGATGCAGGCCGGCGTGGTGATCGACGGGCCCACGCCGTTCGAAGCCGCCGAGCCGTACCTGGACGACCGGATCGACCTCGTGCTTGTGATGACGATCAAGGCCGGGTTCGGTGGCCAGCCGTTCGTCCCGGAGCACCTCGACAAGGTTCGCAAGGCACGCGAGCTCCGCGACGCCCGGGGCCTCGGCTTCCGGATCGAGGTCGACGGCGGCATCAAGGTGGAGACCGCGGCCGCGGCCGTCGAAGCCGGCGCCGATGTGCTGGTCTCGGGCACGGGGATCTTCCAACAGCCGGACCCCGCGGTCGCGGCGCGCCAGATCCGCCGGGTCGCCGGGGCGGTGACGAGATGACCCAGGAACGCGATCGTGCGGCCGTCGCGAAGCATCTGACCGAGAGGCTGACGACGCTCGACCGGGAGGGCATCGTCGAGCGGATCTGGAGCAGGGACCACACCGTGTGGAAGGACGACCCGACCGAGATCTCGGACCGGCTCGGCTGGCTCACGGTGCCGCAGGTTATGCGACGGCAGGTCGGGGAGCTCGAGGGCTTCGCCCACCGCGCGGCCGAGGAGGGGCTCGCGACCGCGGTCGTGCTCGGGATGGGCGGCTCGAGCCTCGCGCCGGAGGTCTTCATGCGCACGTTCGGAACCGCGGACGGCGCGCTCGAGCTCATCGTGCTCGACACGACGCATCCGGTCAGCATCGCTCGGTTGACCTCCGAGCTCGACCTGGAGCGGACGCTGTTCGTCGTCGCGAGCAAGTCTGGCACGACGACCGAGACGCTGAGTCACCTGGCGTTCTTCTGGGAACGGGCCCCGCGCGGCGAGCGTTTCGTCGCCATCACCGATCCCGGAACCCCGCTCGAGGCGCTCGGGCGCGAACGCGGGTTCCGCGAGGTGTTCCTAAACCCCTCCGACATCGGCGGCCGGTATTCCGCACTCTCACTGTTCGGGCTGGTGCCGGCCGCGCTTATCGGCGCTCCCCTGCACGAGCTGCTCGACTCGGCCGACGACATGCGAGAACGATGCCGGCGCCCCTCACTGGAGAACCCGGGTGCGTCACTCGGCGACGCGATCGGCTGGTTCGCCCGGACGGGACGCGACAAGCTCACGCTACTGCTGGCGGAGCGGATCGCGAGCCTGGGCGACTGGATCGAACAGCTCATCGCCGAATCGACGGGCAAGGACGGTGCCGGGGTCGTGCCGGTCGTCGGCGAGCCGCTCGGCGACCCGAACGCGTACGGGCGAGACCGGCTGCTCGTCCGGATGGGCGACGAGATCGACATGACGCCGCTGGCCGATGCCGGCCACGCGGTCGTGACGCTGAGCGAGGACCGCGGCCCCGCCGACCTGGGCGGCGAGTTCTTCCGCTGGGAGATGGCGACCGCGGTCGCAGGTCACGTGCTCGGGATCAACCCGTTCGACCAGCCGAACGTCCAGGAGGCCAAGGACGCGACGAGGGACATCCTGGCGTCCGGATCCGTCGAGGACCCGGGGCTCGACGACCTCGCACCGCTGCTGGATCGCGTCGGAGAGGGCGACTACGTGGCGATCCTCGCCTATCTGGACCGCACGTCCGAGACCGAGGACGCGATCGAGCGCGTGCGCCTTTCGATCCGCGACCGGTACCGGGTGGCCACGACGACAGGGTTCGGGCCGCGCTTCTTGCACTCGACCGGACAGCTCCACAAGGGCGGCGCGAACAACGGTGTGTTCATCCAGGTCGTGGACACGGCGCGAGAGACGGACCTGCCGATCCCCGGGCAGGCCTACACGTTCGGGGCGCTGATCGACGCCCAGGCGCTCGGCGACCTGCGCTCGCTTCGCACCCGCGGGCGCCGCGTCGCCCGCGTCACGTTCGACCAACTGATGGAGGTGATCTGATGCAAATCGGCATGGTCGGTCTCGGCCGGATGGGAGCGAACCTCACCCGCCGGTTGATGCGTGGAGGGCACGAGGTCGTCGTCTACGACGTGAGCGCCGAGACGGTTCGACAGCTCGAGGGCGAGGGGTCGGTCGGGGCGGGCTCGCTCGAGGACTTCGTGAGCAAGCTCTCGAAACCGCGTGCGGCCTGGGTGATGGTCCCGGCGGCGTTCGCCGAGCAGACGACCGACGCGCTCGCCGAGCTGATGGAGCCGGGCGACGTCGTGATCGACGGCGGGAACTCCTACTACCGCGACGACATCGACCGCGCCGAGCGCTACGCCGAGAAGAGCGTGCACTTCGTCGACGTCGGGACGAGCGGGGGTGTGTTCGGGCTCGAGCGCGGCTTCTGTCTCATGATCGGCGGCGAGGAGGACGTCGTGCGACGGCTCGACCCGATCTTCGCGACGATCGCACCCGGCGTCGACGCGGCGCCGCGCACGCCCGGACGGAGCGACGCGAACGCCTCCACCGCCGAGCAGGGGTACCTGCACTGCGGCCCGCCCGGGGCGGGCCATTTCGTGAAGATGGTCCACAACGGGATCGAGTACGGGATCATGGCCGCCTACGCCGAGGGCCTGAACGTCCTGAACCACGCGGACGTCGGCACATCGGAGCAGGTCGCCGACGCCGAGACCACGCCGCTGCGCGAGCCGAAGTACTACCGGTACGACCTCGACATCCCCGAGATCGCCGAGGTCTGGCGGCGCGGGAGTGTCGTCGCGTCGTGGCTCCTCGACCTCACGGCCGCCGCGCTCGTCGAGGACCCGAAGCTCGAGGGGTTCTCCGGCCGCGTGAGCGACTCGGGCGAGGGCCGGTGGACCGTGCTGGCCGCCGTCGACGAGGGCGTGCCGGTGCACGTGCTCTCGGCGTCGCTGTTCGACCGGTTCGAGTCGCGCGCGGAGGCCGAGTTCGCGAACCGGGTCCTGTCGGCGATGCGCAAGCAGTTCGGTGGCCACGCGGAGAAGAAGAACTAGCTCCGCCCGGCGTCCGACGGGTCGTGGATCCGGACGCGGACGTCCTCCTCGGGCCGTCGCTCCTCCTGTTCGGCGTAGCTCGTGAGCGCGCGCTCGTCCGCGTCGCTGAGCGGCGGCTGCACGATCGCGCGCGGCCACAGGCGGCGCTTCCGGACGACGTTGACCTCGGCCGCCAGCAGCGTCACCTGCGCCCCGAGGTACATCCACGCGAGGAGGCCGATCACGGTGGCGAACGTCCCGTAGGTCTCGGTCGCGCCGTCCAGCTGGTGCCGGACGACGTAGCCGCCCAGGGCCTGCAGGGCGGTCCAGGCGACCGCCGCGATCAGCGCGCCGGGGAACACGTCGCCCCACGACACGTCCGCCGTCGTGAGGATGCGGAACGCG
>DATFEU010000217.1:0-3382 GCA_035250725.1 Actinomycetota bacterium | reverse complement strand
CGCGATCTCCTCGAGCCGCCGCCGGCGCGGTTTCAGCGCCGAGGCCGACTTCGCGAGATCGCGTTCGACGACGGCGAGCTCGCGACGGATCTCGTCGGCGCGCGAGTTCGCCTCGGGGGTCGTGCGGATCACCGCGGGGCCGACGAGGATGCCCGCTGGGGTGACGAACGACGCCCGCGGATGCTTCGCGTGCTCGGCGGCAGCCTCCTCGATGCTCTCGGCGAGGTAGATGTCGCGCAGCACCGTCGACACGAGTCCACGGACGGCCGGGTCCGCGTCGACGATCGAGAGCAGGGTCCGCTCGCCCGACAGGGTGAAGGACGCCGGGCCGCCGCCTGCGATCGTCAGGATCGCCCCGTCGCCCTCGGGCGCGTCGGCGACCGCCTCCTCACCGTCGCGGTACACGACCGCATCGGCAAGCGGCCCGAGCCCCGCGCGCAGCGCACGCCCCCAGCCTCCCCGCGCCTTCACCAGGTCGGCGAGGAGACCGACGGCGCGGCCGCGGTGTCCCTCGAGGAACCGCGAGCCGGGCGTCTCCTCGAGATCGGCCAGCCGGGCGCGGAGCACGTCGAGCCGGCGCTCGTGCAACCCGTGCGCCTCCTCGAGCTCCGCGACGACATCCGAGAGCCCGTGTCGCTCGCGCTCGAGCTCCGCTCGGCGATCGGCGAGCGGCGCGGTCGTCGCGTCGAGCCGCTCCACCTCCTCCGCGAGGGCGGTCCGGCGCGACTCGGCCCCGGCGCGACGGTCACCCACCTCTGCCAGGAGCTCCTCGAGCCTCGACCGGTCCCGCTCGTGCGAGGCGAGCGAACGTTGCAGCGTCTCCATCTCGGCCCGCCGGGCGGCCGACTCCTCTGCCGCCACGCGACGAGCGTCCTCTGCCTCGCGTCGGGCCTCGGTCGCATCGCGGTACTCGTGCTCGGCCGCGTCGAGCTCGCGTGCGCGCTCCTCGAGCTCGGTGGCGAGCTCGGACGACCTCGTCTCCAGGCGGGCGATCTCTTCGTCGAGCGCGGCCAGCCGCGCCCCCCGGCCCGTCTCGGCCGCAAGCTCCTGACGGGCCTCGGACTCAAGCTCCACCGCGCGGCGGAGCTCGAGCTCGGTGGCCGACCGCGCGGCCTGCGCCTCGGCGAGCCGGCCCTCCGCCTCCTGGAGCGCCCACACCGCGCGGGCGCGCTCGTCCGCCACCCCGACCACGCGCTCGTCGAGATGCTCGAGACGATCCTTCGCCTCCGCGCGTCGCGCGAGTCCCTCGTCCCAGTCGCCCGTCCGGCGGTCGCGTTCGATGAGGAGCTCGCGGAGGCGGGCTGCGGCAAGTCGGACCGCGGTCCGGTCGGCCTCGGCCGTGAGGTCCTCGTGCCGCTTGGCCATCTCGGCCTGTTGCTTCAGCGGCCTCAGCTGTCGCTTGAGCTCGGCGAGCACGTCCTGGAGGCGTAGTACGTCCTGTTCGAGGCCGCCGAGCTTCCGCTCGGCTCGCTCCTTGCGCCTGCGATGCTTCGCGACGCCGGCGGCCTCCTCGATGTACGTGCGGCGGTCCTCGGGGCGCGAGGTCAGGACCTCCTCGAGCTGACCCTGGCCCACGACCGTGTGCAGCGCGCGCCCGATGCCCGACTCGGAGAGCAGCTCCTGCACGTCGAGCAGCCGGACGACCTGGTTCCCGATCCGGTACTCGCTGTCGCCGGAGCGGAAGATCGTGCGGCTGATCTCGATCTCGCTCATCGGGACGGGGATCGACCCTGCGGAGTTGTCGATCACGAGCCTGACCTCCGCCATCCCGAGCGCCGACCGCTGCGGGCTCCCGGCGAAGATCACATCCGCCATGTGTCCGCCGCGGAGCGCCCTCGGGCCCTGCTCGCCGAGGACCCAGCTGATCGCGTCGACGAGGTTCGACTTGCCCGAACCGTTGGGGCCGACGATGACGGACGTCCCCGGGGCGAACTCGAGGACGGTCTTGTCGGCGAACGACTTGAAGCCTCGGATCTGAAGGGAGCGGAGGAACATCGGTGCCCGATGCTAACAGTGCCCCTCGTCTCGACCGGGCATCTACCAGGGGAAAAGTCCGGCGACGCTTTCAGCCGGAGACGCGGAACTCCCCGGTGCCCTCCGGTTGCTCGGCCACGATCTCGAGCTCGTCGACGCGGGCCGTCTCCGGTCCGGCCCGGCACCACTCCACGAGTCGGTCGACGTCCCGCTCGGGGCCCTCGAACACGGCCTCCACCCGGCCGTCGGGAAGGTTGCGAACATGCCCGGCGAGCCCGGCGTCGCGCGCGAGCCGCGCGCACGTCGCCCGATAGAACACGCCCTGGACGCGGCCGCTCACCCGGACACGCACCCGCTTCACCCGCGCATACTAGGCGCGTGGCCGAGTACGACCGCCGGACGGCGCTGCTCGTCGTCGACATCCAGAATGACTTCGCCGACCCGGTGGGCAGCCTGTACGTCGAAGGCGGTCACGAGATCATCCCCGCGGTGAACGCGGAAGTGGCGGCCGCGGTCGGCGCCGAGGCGGACGTCGTGTACTCGGCCGACTGGCATCCCGCATCCACGCCGCACTTCCAGAAGGACGGCGGGGTCTGGCCGGTCCACTGCGTGCACGACACGTGGGGGGCGGCATTCCACCCGGAGCTGCACATCGAACCGTCCGCGCTCGTGATCCACAAGGGGGTCGGCGGCGAGGACGGCTACTCGGCGTTCAGCGTCCGGGACCCGAGGAGCGGGGAGACGTGGGAGACGGCGCTCGGGCACGAGCTCCGCGAGCGCATGATCCGGCGCCTGGTCGTCTGCGGCCTCACGACGGATTACTGCGTCGTCGAGACGGTGTCCGACGCCCGAGGGCGCCAGCTCGAGGTCGACGTCCTGACCTCGGCGATCCGCGCCGTGGACCGGAAGCCGGGCGACGGCGAGCGCGCGCTCCAGCGCATGCGCGACGTGGGTGCCGTGCTCCTCGAGTAGGTCGAGCGTCGCTCGGTTACGACTGGCACTGCGGACAGAAGAACGCGTTCCGGCCGCCGATCTTCACCACCTGGATCGGGGTGCGACAGCGTCGGCACGGGAGCCCCGGCCTCCCGTAGACCTTGAGCTCGTTCTGGAACTCGCCCGGCTTGCCGAACAGGTCCACGTACGCCTCGTCCTCGAGCGTGGTGCCGCGGAACCGGATCGACTCCTGCAGGACCTCCTGCATCGCCCGGTACAGGCGGCGGACCTCCTGGGAGGACAGGGAGTCGGACATCCGGTCGTACCGGAGGCCGGCGGCGAACAGCACCTCGTCCGAGTAGATGTTGCCGAGGCCGCTCACGACCTTCTGGTCCATCAGGAGCTGCTTCATCTTCGCCTGGCGCTGGGCGAGCGCCGCCCCGAACGCCTGCCAGGTGAAGACGTGGTCGAGCGG
>DATFEU010000117.1:0-4390 GCA_035250725.1 Actinomycetota bacterium | reverse complement strand
AACCCTGCTTGCTAGACTCGCCCCGGAGGCGTGCCGGAGCGGACGAACGGGACCGCCTCGAAAGCGGTTAGGGGTCTAAACCGCCCCTCACAGGTTCGAATCCTGTCGCCTCCGCGCGCCGGCCGCCCTCCAGGGCGGCCGCTGGCGTCTCAGCCGTGCCAGCGTGCCATGTGCTCGGCCTGCGTCGGCAAGTACGCCCCCGGTCCGAAGTGCTCGTCGTAGAACCCGAGATCCAGGTGGTGCGCCTGCAGGTACGTGAGGATGAACAGGCTCGGGACCGTGCCGGGGAACTTGCCGAACCGGTCGAGCACGTACTGCGCCTGGTGCGCGACGCACGCCTTGAACTCCTCCGAGTGCACATCGGCGGCGCCGCGCACCCGCGGGTTCTCCTTCCACGCGCCCGGCGTCCCGGCGTGGAACGGTCCGCCCGGGCCGAACTTCCGCTCGGCGAACGCGTCCACCGCCGCGCGCATGTCGGCGAAGTGCGGCGGGCAGTACGCCGTGTAGACGCCGTCGAGGCCGGTCGGGTTCGGCAGCGCCCACCGGTCGTCGGTGTCGAAGCGGAACCCGAGCCCGGGGACCTCGGGGTCGCCGCTCGCACCGAGCACGGTGTACCGGTCGATCCCGTCGAACATCCAGCCTCCGAGCCCCATCGCCTGGAGCATCAGCATGCCCGCGTAGCACGACGTGGTGAGCTCGGCCGTCGCTTCGGTGAGCGCGTACTGCTCGAGGAACGACAGCGGGTACGGCTCGTCGATGTTCACGAGGTCGCGGAACCGCTCCATCCCCGGGATCGGCTCGCCGTTCACGTCGTCGGTCATGCAGGCGCCGTTCTGGGTGATGAAGCACAGGATCGCGATGAACGTCTGCGCGATGTCGGCGACCGGGATCAGCAGGAGGCTGCCGGGCCGGTTCACGCACCAGGTGTTGTGACCCTCCATGAAGGGCTCCTGGGCCGGGATGTGCAGCCGTTCCTCGGCGAGCCGTCGGATCCGCGAGCGGTGCGCCTCGATCACGGCCTCGACGTCGACCGGGGCGCCCGGCTCGCGTTCGACGAGCTTCGGGGCGTCCCGCGTCTCGAACAGGTAGACGCCGTCGTCGTCGGTGAAGAACACCTCGGCCGTGTGGAACCCCGCCGCGGAGGGGAACGTCCGCCCGCCGGCCGCCCCGGAGTAGTTCGGGAAGGCGGGCGCGTAGGTGGCGTTGCGCGTGATCGCGTAGTGCCAGCCGGTGTTCCCCGCGGCCGAGGTCAGCACGAGCATCGTCTCGAGGTCGGTGAGCGGCATCGGGTCGCTCGTCGATCGGTACGCGAGCGGGCCGTCCGGGATCTCGGCGCCGAGCGAGAACCGTCGCGCGCGCCTGCCGTGCAGGGCCTCGATCAGCGGGAACGCCAGCGCGGTCTCGAGCCCCGGCGGTGCGGTCGCGGTGTCCATGTCGCCCTCCTCCCTTCCGGCGGAACCCCGACGGTACATCGCTACACTCGTCGACGGAGGCCTGCCCGAGCGGACGAAGGGGCACGCCTGGAGAGCGTGTAGGCGGGCAACCGCCTCGCGGGTTCGAATCCCGCGGCCTCCGCCACTCGGCTACAGCTCCGACGCGTAGTGCGTGAACGAGTGGGTGACGTGCATCCCCACGTGCTCGTACAACGTCCGCGCGCCCGTGCGGGAGTCCGTCGACAGCCCGGTGCGCGCCTCGCCGCGATGGTGGAACGTCCCGAAGGCGTGGTGGAGGAGCGCGCGCCCCAGCCCGCGGCCACGGTGGTCGGCCCGCACCGCGATCTGCTGGACCCACCCCATGTCGCCGGCGTAGTGGATGAGGAAGGCCGTGCCCACGATCTCGTCGTGGTCGACGACGACCGGGAGCATCCACGGCTCGAACCCGGGGCGCCCGAGCACCCACGCGCGCCATTCGTCGAACGGCGTCGGCGGCCGGCTCTCCCACTCCGCGAACGCATCCTCGATCACTCGATGCACCGCGGCCTCCTCGCCCGGCTCGAACGGGCGGATCCGGATCCCCGCCGGCAGCGCCGGCGTCGGCGGTTCGGCGTCGTGGCGGATCTCGAACATCCAGGACTCCCAGAACGGGCGGTAGCCGTTGGCGAGGAACAGCGCCCGGGCCGGGGCGTTCGCGTCGGGGACGGTGCCCCCCACGATCGAGGCTCCCTGTGCGCGAACGACCTCGCGGCTCCACCGGATGAGCGCGGTGCCGATCCCGAGGCCCTCGGCATCGGGGTGGACGGTGCCGTTCGCGTAGCGGGCGTTCTCGACGAGGATCTCCGCGACCAGTCGGTCCCCGCGGAAGACCAGGAGCGAGTCACGGGCCAGGTCCGAGGCGCCGGCGTAGTCGGCCGTGACATCGTCGGCGACGACGTTCGGCTCGCCCAGGTAGCGCGCCTCCGAGGCGGCGATGACCGCGGTGACGGCCTCGGTGTCCTCGAGGGTCGCCGGCCGGGACGAGCAGCCCTCGGGCAGGTCGATCACGCGGTCCTCCATCCGACGCACCGCTCGCCGCCGACGGGGGCCGGCAGCGACGAGGCCGACTCGAGCGCGCTCCGGACGTCGTCGAACGTCTCCCAGGGAAGGAACGGCACCCCGTCCCGCTCGCAGATCCGCACGAGCGCGTCCTTCGCGAACACGACGTCGGAGTACAGCGCGCCGTATCGGTCGGACTGTCCCTCGCCGACGAACGCGACCGGCCCGTGCCGTTCGCGCAGGCCGATCGCCACGAGCATCTTGCACGTCCCGCAGCCGACGCACTCCGGGTGGCCGTTCGGGTGACGCAACAGCGCGCGGCCGTCGTCGCGTGCGAGCTCGTTCGTCACGACCTCCAGCCGTCCGAGCCCCGCGGTCTCGAGGATCGGCCGGACGTAGAACCCGAATCCATCGGACGCGAGCGTGATCGGGATGGCGCGCTCCTCGGCCCACGCGACGAAGGCGGGGAAGGTCGGGTCGAGCTCGGCCACGGCGAGCGCGAAGGCGAGCATCTCCTCCCGCGTCCCGCCGAGCATCGCTGCCTGGTGCCCCGCCGCCTCCCGGAGGCCCATCTGGCCGCGGTCGACGGCCTCGTCGAAGTGCTCCCACCCGGGCTCGCCGAACCGGTCGAGCAGCAGCTCCGACACGTCCTGCATGCACGCCGTTCCGTCGAAGTCCACGAGGAGCGCCCCCACGAGCATCGTGCGAGCGTACCGGCCGGGCGGCGGGCGATGTTGCGTCGATGTGGTGGGTGTGGGTCGGCGTGTTCGGCGCGTTGGCGTCCTAGGACGGCACCGTGCGATCGAGCCGATCGGCGACGATCCGCTCGTAGGGGCGATCGGGATTGAGGATCCCGAAGCGCATCTCCGTCCCCCCGTACGGAGGCGCCAACGATAGGCCTCGGGGGGCGAGCCGTATACTCGCCGAGGTGGCCGTGCTAGGCGGGGAGCCAGCGGTGCCCTGTACCCGCAATCCGCTTCAGCGGGGCTGAATCCCCGCCCGAGGCCCGGCGGGTCCGCTAGTCGCTCCCGGCACGGGGTGATGAAGGTCGGGTCCCGCGCGACGCCAACCTGCGAACCCGGTCAGGCCCGGAAGGGAGCAGCCGTAAGCGGGCGCTGGCGGGTGCCGCGGGGACGCCTGACCGGAGCTACCGGCCGGTGATGCGCTCGAGTCCGTCGCGGTCGACGGCGGGTGCACGGCTGCCACTACCTTCCCGTAGGCTTCCCCGACCGGACACCGGGGGTGGAACGTTGGCCGACGACAAGCCGTACCAGTCCCTCTACCGCAAGTACCGCCCCCAGGGTCCGAGCGAGATCCTCGGGCAGGACCACGTCGTGCGGGCGCTCTCCGGCGCCGTTCGCGAAGGGCGCCTCGCCCATGCGTTCCTGTTCTGCGGCCCGCGCGGAACCGGCAAGACCTCGACCGCCCGCATCCTGGCCAAGATGGTCAACTGCGAGCAGGGCCCGACCGCCGAACCCTGCGGCACGTGCGACCAGTGCGTGGCCGTTCGGGAGGGCCAGCACCTCGACGTGGTCGAGATCGACGCGGCGTCGCACGGGGGCGTCGACGACGCGCGCGACCTCCGCGAGAAGGCGCCGACCGCGCCGGTCCAGGGACGCGAGAAGGTCTACATCATCGACGAGGCGCAGCGGCTGTCGCGCGAGGCGTTCGACGCGCTGCTGAAGGTGTTCGAGGAGCCGCCGCCCGGCGTCAGGTTCGTGCTCGCGACCACCGAGCCGCACAAGATGCCGGCCACGATCGTCGGCCGGTGCCAGCGGTTCGACTTCCGGCGCGTCCCGGTCGAGGCCGTGGCCGAGCACCTCGAACGCGTGGCGAAGGACGAGGGCGCGACGATCTCGGCCGAGGCGGCGCACGCGATCGCTCGGCAGTCCGAGGGCTCGGTGCGCGACGCGCTGTCG
>DATFEU010000195.1:0-5033 GCA_035250725.1 Actinomycetota bacterium | reverse complement strand
CCTGCGCGCGTGGACCCGACTCCGCGGCTGGGTCGACGAGGCCCGCGACGATCTTCGGACCCGGGACGCCCTCGCCGCCTCGGCCGCGGAATGGGACGGCGCAGCGCGCGACGAGAGCTTTCTGCTCCACGGTGCCCGACTCGAGAGCATCGACGCCTGGTCCGCTACCACCAGCGTCGCGTTGAGCGCAACGCAGGAGCAGTACCTAGCTGCGAGCGTGGAGCGACGCGACGAGTTAGCGGCCGCCGAGGCGGGGCGTCGGACGCGCGAGGCTGCGCTCGAGCGTCGGTCCCTGCGCCGGGCTCGCGCACTGGTCGCGGTCCTCGGCGTGGCGGCGCTCATCGCCGCTTCGTTGACCGTAGTCGCGAGGGACCAGAGCGCTCGGGCATCGCACGAAGCTCGCCTCGCGCAGGTTCGGGAGCTAGCCGCGGCTTCGGTTGCGAACCTGGAGGTCGACCCGGAGCTCAGCATCTTGCTCGCGGTCGAGGCGGTCCAAACCACGCGCTCGATGGGAGAGCCGTCTCTCCCGGAGGCGGAGGACGCGCTCCACCGGGCGGTCACCGCGTCGCGGCTCGAGTTCGAGGTTCCGGGGATCGGGGGTCTCCTGGCTTGGAGCCCCAACGGGGTCTTCGTGACCGAGGGCCCCGAGGACTCGGGGTTGATCGACATCAGGGACTCGGAGACGGGCGACCCCGTTCACTCGTTCCGGGGACACGATGGGGACGTGAACGATGTCGCCTTCAGCCCGGACGGGTCGTTGCTCGCCTCCACCGGCGAGGATCAGAAGCTGAAGGTTTGGGACACGTCGACCTGGCGGCTCGTCGCGAGCCTCTCGGGAGGCGGCGGCGCGTGGGGTCCGTCGTTCAGCGCCGACGGGTCGCTCGTGGCCGCCGCGTGGGACGACGAATCGGTCCGGATCCTCGACGTGCTGACCGACCAGGTGGCAGAGGTTCGTGTGAAGAATGCCATCGACACGGCCCTCAGTCCGGACGGCCGACACGTCGCGGTGGCGAGGTCATTCGACCAGGACAGGGGAGTGAGCGCAGGCGGCGTGTTCGACGTACGCACTCGGGAGCGAGTGTTCGCGTTCACGGGAACCAACACCTGTTGCCCGAGTCCACGTTCCCGGGGAGTGTCCTGGAGTCCGGACGGGCAACTGATCGCCGTAAGCACCGAGGGCGCCGCCACGATCTGGGATGCGGAGGGAACGCTTCGCCACACCCTGGTCGGTCATGGCGGATTGGTCTTCAGCCTCGCCTGGAGTCGTGACTCGTCCCGCCTGGTCACCGGCGGGTTCGACGGCACCGCGAGGGTGTGGGAGGTCGGCACCGAGGACGAGAGCATCCAGGAGCGATGGTCGCTCTCCGCGCAGGAGACGGGGAGCGGGATCGTGGGGGTGGCCTTCTCCCCGGATGGGACAAGGGTGATGGCCGGAGACGCGGACATCTCCGCCGTGAAGGTATGGGACCTTGGCCCAGCCGGCAACGCCGAGTGGGCGAACCTGCCCGGTCCCGGCTATCCGGCGGCGGAGTTCATGCCGGACGGGGGGCGCGTCGTGGCGAGCAGCGCGGATGACATCAGATCCGCCGATGGCCGGACGGAAGGCGCGTCTGCCGTGACGGTCTGGGACCTGCAGTCGGGGCGCGATCTGCGAACGATCGGCCCGGCGACCGACTTCTTTCGGTTCCTGGCATTCGACGTGCGGCCGGACGGCGGCTCGATCGCGCTCGGGGGCTACACCGACGAGTTCCCCCACGGCTTCGGTGGTGCCTCGGCGGCGAGGGCATTGGATGCCTCGACGGGCGAGGACCTCTATCGGATCGGACACGACCTCGACGTCAACGAGGTTGCCTTCAGCCCCGATGGTGAGTACTTAGCCACGGCGAGCTGGGACGGGACCACCAAGATCGTCGACAGCTCCGGCGATGTGATCCAAGTCCTAGGAGAGGCGCCTGACCCGAACGAGGGTCAGTCCAACTTCTCCGATGTCGCGTTCAGCTTCGACGGACGCCTGGTGGCGACGGCCCAGGCTCTGTTCTGGGGGCGAGAAGAGCACGTCATGATCTGGGACTGGGCCCGAGGGGAGCTCCTCGACACGATCGAAGCGGATTCGCCCTTCCCGCAGGTGGAGTTCGATCCCACCGGGCCGAGGGTCGCCCTGACCGGCTCTGACGGACTCGCGGAGGTGTGGGACCTGGATAGCGGTGAGCGGGTGGCCGTCCTGGCCGGACCTTCCGGAGGTGCCAAGGACCTTGCCTTCAGCTCTGACGGATCACGGATCGCTATCGCAAGCATCGACGGTCTGGTGCGGCTGTTCGACGCGCATACGGGCGCGCAAGACCTTGTCTTGCGGGGCTCAGGATGCGACGTGAAAGGCGTCGCCTTCAGTCGAGACGGCGCGAAGCTCGTCTCCTCGAGCCAGTGCGATGGCGTTCGGGTCTGGGCTCTCGACATCGAGGATCTCCTCGAGATCGCGCGGCGGGAGGCCGGGAGGTCGCTCACCGACGAGGAGTGCCGCCAGTTCCTCCATCAGGAGACCTGCCCGTCGAGCCCGTCGCGCCCGAGCTAGGCCCTGGCGATCACGAGGGCGTCGACGGCGACGCTTCCTTTCGGGCCACAGATCACCGGGTTCGCGTCGAGTGCCTCGAGGTGTTCGCCAAGGTCGTGGCCGAGCCAGGACAACGCCACGATCACTCGGATGAGCGCTTCGACGTCGGCAGCAGGCTGCCCTCGTGCGCCGTCGAGGAGCGGTCGGATCTCGAGCCGGTCGACGAGTCCCCCCACGCGTGCCTGGTCGAGCGGCGGCAGCGCGAGGCGACGGTCCTTGAGCACCTCCACCAACACACCACCGGCCCCTACGAGCACCAGCGGGCCGAACTGCGGATCGTTCACGATGCCGAGCGCGATCTCGACGCCCGCCGGCGCCATCTTCGACACCGTGACCTGCGGTCCGAGCTCGCGCTCCAGGTCGCCGTACGCGTCTTCGAGGGAGGGCGAGTCGTCCACGCCGAGCCGGACGCCGCCGACGTCCGATTTGTGCTGCACGCCTGGGGCGGCGGTCTTCACCGCGACCGGGAACCCCAGCCGGTCGGCCGCGGCGATCGCATCCTCGAGCGTGTCCGCACGCACGCTCTCGACGACGGGGATGTCGTAGTCGGCAAGCAGTGCGAGCCCCTCGAGCTCGTCGAACGGTTCGCCACTCGACAACCGTGCCTTCCACCGCTTCCGAACGTCGTCGCTCGCGGGAGATGAACCCGTGATGGGCTCGCGATCGCGGAAGTCCCGGTACGCGAATAGGTGCTTGAACGCGGCGATCCCGGTCAGCGTCCCCTCCAGCACCGGGATGCCGTCGCCCTCGAGGAGTTTCGCGTCGTTCCGATCGATGCCGCTCGAGAAGTTCGACAGCATCGCGAACGGCTTGTCGGTCTCCGGGAACGTCTCGCGGGCCATCGCGAGGTATCCCATGTCCGGGTAGTCCTCCGTGGTGAGGTCGACCGAGAACGCGAGTGCCGCCACCGCCGGATCGTCGAGGAGCGCGCGGACGCAGCCGGTGACGATCTCGTGGGCGTTCGTCCCGGTCCCCCAGAAGTCGAGCGGGTTCACCGGTGGCAGTCCCGGTTCGAGCAGCGCCTCCATCGCCTGCGTCGTCTCGTCTGAGATCTCGGCGAGCGGGACGCTGACCGCAGCGGCCGAATCTATCAGCAGCGCCCGCTCCCCTCCCGAGTCGTGGACGCTCGCAAGTGCTCCCGGCCCCGCTCGCCTGCCCGCCGCGAACAGCGCGAGCGTGTCGGCCATCTCGTCGAGGCTCTCGACGCGCGAGACGCCGAACGCCTCGAACAGCGCCTCGTACGCGCCGTCCTCGCCGGCGAGCGCCCCCGAGTGGGCGGCCACGAGCTCGCGGGTGCGCGCCTCGCGCCCGACCTTCAGCGCGACGACCGGAACGTCGCGTTCGGCGGCGAGCTCCAGCGCCGAGCGGAACCCGTCCGGATCCCGAACGGTCTCGAGGAAGAGCCCCACTGCCTTCGTGCTGTCGAGCCCGAGCGCGTACCGCAGGTAGTCGGCGACCGTCGTCACGTACTCCTGCCCGGCCGAGACCGCGAGGTTCAGCCCGAGGTTGCGGTCGTTGTGGATCATCGCGCTGAACGCCGAGCCGGAGTGCGACAGGAACGTCACCCCGCCCACCGGCGCGTCCTTCGGCTCATAGAAGCCGAGCGCCCGGACGCGCCGCCCGAGGTTCACGAACCCCATGCAGTTGCCGCCACAGATCGCCATCCCGGCCTCGCGCGCGATCGCGGCCAATCGCTCGGTCAACGGCGGCACGCCGTCCCTGGACTCCTCGTAGCCGCTGGCGAAGATCACGGCGCTCCCGGCACCCGCGGAGGCCGCGGCCGAAAGCTGCTCCTCGAGGAGCGCGTTCGAGACCGCGAGGATCGCGAGGTCGACCGGTTCGCCGATCTCGGCGACCGAGCCGAACGCACGGTGCCCGAGCACCTCGTCGTACTTCGGGTTCACCGGGAAGATGCGCCCCTCGAACCCGCCCTCGACGAGCTCGACGATCGCCTGGTTGCCGACCGAGCCCTCCTTGACGCTCGCGCCGACGACGGCGACCGAGCGCGCCTCGAGCATGCGCTCGATCGCGCTCCGGCCGTCCGGGGACGCCTGCGACGACGCCGGCGTCACCGCGGCTTCTTGACCGCCCGGTCCCTCACGGCCGCACGATACGCCTGCCAGCCGGGGATGCCGTTCACGCCGCCCCCGGCGTGCGTGGCGGAGGAGCCGTGGTACAGGCCGCGGATCGGCGTCCGGTAGTCCGCGTACCCCGGCGATGGGCGCATGTGGAACAGCTGGTCCACCGAGAGCTCGCCGTGGAAGATGTTCCCGCCGATCAGCCCGAGCTCCTGCTCCATGTCGTACGGGCCGAGCACCTGCCGGTCGATCACGGCGCCCTTGAAGTTCGGCGCGAGCTCCGTGTACAGGTCGATGATCCGGTCGGCGTACTGCTCGAGCTCGTCGCGGTGCGGCTCGTTCACCCA
>DATFEU010000192.1:0-7665 GCA_035250725.1 Actinomycetota bacterium | reverse complement strand
GAACCCGACGGCCCGCTGCCCGTGCTCATGGATCCGTACGGCGGCCCACAGGGCGCCCGGGTCCTTCGCGCCGGCGGCGCGCACGTCACGTCGCAGTGGTTCGCGGACCACGGGTTCGCGGTCCTGGTCGTCGACGGCCGGGGGGTGGACGGACGCGGACCCGCCTGGGACCGCGAGGTGTACCGGGACTTCTCCGTGACGCTCGACGACCAGGTGGATGCGCTGCACGCGGCGGCGGAGCGGTTCGGGTTCCTGGATCTCGAGCGGGTGGGGATCCGCGGGTGGTCGTTCGGCGGGCTGCTCGCTGCGCTCGCGCTGCTCCGGCGGGCGGACGTGTTTCACGCGGGCGTCGTGGGCGCGCCCGTCACCGACGAGCGGCTGTACGACACCTTCTACATGGAGCGGTTCCTGGGCACGCCGCAGGACGAGCCCGAGGCCTACCGTCGAAGCTCGCCGCTCGTGGACGCCGCGTCGCTGGCGCGCCCGATGCTGTTGATCCACGGGCTGGCGGACGACAACGTCTTCGTGGCGAACACGCTGCGTCTCTCCGCGGCGCTGTTCGAGGCGGGGCGTCACCACGAGCTCGTGTTGATCCCCAACGCTACGCACTTCACGCGCTCGACCGCGGTGACCGAGAACCTGCTGCGTGTCCAGCTCGACTTCCTGAAGCGGTCGCTGGGCGTCTGAGACGCGGCGCCTCCACGTGTCATACTTCGTATGACATGGCGCGAACCTCACGGGTCCTGGCCGTCTCGGTACCACCGGCCGCCGCCGCCGAGTTCGACCGGCTCGCGGAACGCGAGGGGCGGAACCGGAGCGAACTGTTCCGCGAGATGCTCCGGGTCTACCGCGTCTACCTCGAGACCCAGACGTTCGAATCGCTCCAGCGGTACGGCGCGGCGCGAGCCGCCCGGGCCGGGATCAGGACCGAGGCGGACGTGGAACGGGCGATCAGGAACGCGCGCCGGTGAGTCCCGTGTCCGACGCCGGGGCGCTGGCGGCGGCGTTCGTGGCTCCCGGGAGCGCGGCCGAGGGCGCCTACCGACGGGCGCTGGAGGCGGAGGTCGAGCTCGTCGCGTCGCCGGCGCTGCTGCTGGAGTTCGCGACGCTCCTCACCGAGCGGTTCGGGTGGGATCCCATCATGGCCGAGCACGCGGTGACGCACGTCGCGAGGGTCGCGGCCGTCGTTAGGAGGACCTGAAACGGCGACCTAGGCGATCGCCGGCCACTCGGCGACCGTGGGATGGTCCTTGTCCTGCGGGCCGGCCTGCGCCGCGCCACCCGGTGATTCGAGCCCGGTGACCGTGGCCGAGAACCATTCGGCGTTGACCGCCAGGAACGGCTTCCACTCGGCGGGGACGTCGTCCTCGCTGAAGATCGCCGTCACCGGGCACACCGGCACGCAGGCGTCGCAGTCGACGCATTCGTCCGGCTGGATATAGAGCATCCGGGGACCCTCGTAGATGCAGTCGACCGGACACTCGTCCACGCACGCCTTGTCCTTGACGTCGATGCACGGTTCCGCGATCACGTAGGCCATGTCGGCGATTTTCCCAGGTCGAGCCCGCTCAAACCAGGAACGGGCACGGGGGCCTTAGAGGCGCCACGCGATGTGGCGAGGGCGGAGAGCACGCTCACAGGCCCTCAGGTCGGTCAGGAGCCGTCTCCGCGTCTCGTCGTCGAGCGTAGCGAGGCGCGCCAACGTTGGCGCGAGGGCCGAATGGCAGTGCGGTCAGGCGCCGTCCTTCGTCGGTCA
Source organism: Actinomycetota bacterium (assembly GCA_035250725.1). Lineage (GTDB taxonomy): Bacteria > Actinomycetota > UBA4738 > UBA4738 > HRBIN12 > DASSJM01. The sequence continues at coordinate 5,909 of DATFEU010000192.1, read as the reverse complement.
AGCGTACGCCAAGCGTTCCGCCGTCGTTCGGCCAGACATCGACCAGGTCTCGTCGCTCGAGTTGCCGGACCAGGTGGTCGGCAGACTGTCGGGTGATGAGCAGGAGTCGTCCGATCGCGCCTGGATGCAGCTTCTCCTCGTCGTGCAGGAGCTCCATCACCTCGAGTTGTGCGAACGAGACGGCCAGTTCCGCGAGGGCCTCCGCGAACCTGCCGCGCAGGATCCGGTGGACCCGGCGCTCCGCATCGATGAGCAGGCGCGGTGACGGAGGTTCGTCGTCCGCACGCACGCGCACACGTCTTCCTATCGCGACCCACCGACACGCTTGAGGTCGGGGCGGGCTTCGAGGTTGCGCTACCCGTCAGGGTTCTGACGATCTCGACCAGCGGGTTCTTTGACAGAACCCTGACGGGTCCGAGGATCTGACGTCTCCCGCTCCCGCTCCCGCCCCCGCTCCCGCTCGTCGTCCGTACCGCCACCACCTGGCCGCGCCGCCCTCCCGGCCTGCCCGAACCCCACTGTTACCCTCCTCGCATGCCCATCGTGGTGCAGAAATACGGCGGAACCTCGGTCGGTTCGGCCGAACGGATCGCCTACGTCGCCGACCGGATCGTCCAGGCTCGGAACGAGGGGAACGACGTGGTCGCGGTCGTGTCGGCCATGGGCGAGACCACGGACGAGCTCCTGCGGATGGCCGGCGAGATCACCGCTACCCCCGAGCCCCGCGAGCTCGACATGCTCCTCACGGCCGGCGAACGCATCGCGATGTCCCTGCTCGCGATCGCCGTGAACGCCCGAGGCTGCCGCGCCGCCTCGTACACCGGATCCCAGGCCGGGATCATCACCGACACCCGCCACGGTCAGGCCAAGATCGTCGAGATCCGCCCGGGTCGCATCAAGGGGTCGCTCGACGCCGGCAACGTCGTGATCCTCGCCGGGTTCCAGGGCCTGTCGACCGAGTTCGACATCACGACGCTCGGCCGAGGTGGCTCGGACACGACGGCCGTGGCGATGGCGGGGGCGCTCGGGGCCGAGGCCTGCGAGATCTGTACCGACGTCGACGGCGTCTACACGGCCGACCCCAGGGTGTTCCCCCGCGCGAGGAAGATCGACCGGATCTCCTACGAGGAGATGCTCGAGCTCGCCGCCGGGGGCGCGAGGGTCCTCGGATTGCGGTCCGTGGAGTACGCTCGCAAGCACGGGATCCGCCTTCACGTGCGGAGCTCGTTCGGCGACCAGCCGGGCACGTGGGTGTCCGACGACGGCGAGGGCGGCATGGACGGCCTACCGATGCTCGAGAGCGCGCTGATCCGTGGCGTCGCGCTCGACGATCAGGAAGCGAAGGTCACCCTCGACGAGGTGCCCGACCGGCCGGGGATCGCCGCCGCGATCTTCAAGGCGATCGCCGCCGAAGGGATCCACGTCGACATGATCGTGCAGAACGTCTCGCACGAAGGCCGGACGGACCTGTCGTTCACCCTGCCGCGCGCCGACCTCCCGCGCGTGGATGCGGTGCTCTCGGGGATCGTCACCGACGTCGGCGCGATGCGGTACGAGACCGACGACGCCATCGCGAAGCTCTCGCTCGTGGGTGCCGGGATCAAGTCGAACCCCGGCGTGGCCGCCGACATGTTCGACGCGCTCGCGGCCGAAGGCATCAACATCGAGATGATCTCGACGTCGTCGATCCGGATCTCGTGCGTGATCCGAGCCGAGGACGCCGAGCGAGCGATGCGCGCGATCGTTCAGCGGTTCGAGCTCGAGGACGAGCCGCTCGCCGAGGAGGCGTAGCGATGGTCATCTGCCCCCAGTGCCGGGAGATCAACGACGAGGACCGCCCCGCCTGTCAGAAGTGCGGCCAGTCGCTCGAGGCGGCGGCCGTCACCCTGCTCCCGCGCCGGGAGGGCGAGCGCCCGCCGATCGAGATCAAGAAGCCCGAGCCGCCCTCCAAGCTGCGCCCGCTCCTGGTGCTCGTCGGGCTCGTGGCGATCGCCGCTGGCGTGAGTGCGTTCCTCGCGTTCCGCCCCGACCCGTGTCAGGAGACGAACTTCGAGTCGGATAACTTCGGGTACTGCCTCATCGTCCCGGAGGGATGGGAGGCGGGGCCGGCGCAGTTCGGCGCGGACGTGACGCTCGACCAGTTCGCGCCTCCCACGGGTTCGGCGACGGTCGTGGTCGAGGCGGTCGACCTCGAGTCAGGCACCGAGCTCGATCAGTGGTCCGAGTTCGTCCGCCAGCGCGACGAGGACGCGGGGCTCACGCCCGGTCCGGCGAGCGAGGCGGACCTGGACGGCGCGGACGCCCTCCAGTGGGACGTGTCGGTCGCCTCGGAGGGCGGACAGACGTTCCTGATGCGCGAGGTGGTCACCATCAAGGGCAACGTCGGCTGGCGCGTCACGCTGAACGACCTCCAGGATGGGTTCGACACGAGCGCGGTCGTGTTCAACGACATGCTCGAGTCCTGGCACTTCAGCTGAGCCGGGCGGGCTACCCGCGTTCGAGGAAGCTCAGCATCTGTTCCAAGAAGTGCGTCGCCGCTCCCTCGTCGTGGTCGGGCAGGCTCGCATCGACGAACAGGTGCTTGTCGCCCTCGTACAGGAACAGCTCGGCGTCCCGGGTCGACCCGACGATCTCGCGGGCGGCGTCGAGATCGCCCTCGGCGACCCACTCGTCCGACTCCATCATGTGGATCTGGAGCGGGACACTCTCCGGCCACGGCCCGTCGAACTCCGACGGCGGGAACGCGCCCGAGATCAGCACCGCACCCTTCGCACCCGGGCGCGTCTGGGCGAGCGCCTGCGCGGGCATGACCCCGAGCGAGATCCCGGCGTAGACGAGCTCGTTCGGCAGGCCTTCGGCGGCGGCCTTGCCGCGCTTGAGGATCGTGCCGAAGCCGACCTCCTTCGCGTAACCGACGCCGTCGTCGATCGAGGTGAAGGTCTTCCCGTCGTAGAGGTCCGGCGTGTGGACGGTGTGCCCTGCGCTCCGGAGCTCGTCGGCGAGGGAGCGGACGCCTTCGGTCAGGCCTTGGGCGTGGTGGTAGAGGAGCACGTCGGCCATGGGCGTGAGTCTAGCTACGGCCGCGGCCTGCCACGCCTCCGCTCCGGGCCGGTCGGATCGGCCGCTACCATGATGTGCACATGCGCGTAGCGATCGTGGGTGCGACCGGGGCCGTGGGGCGGACGATGCTCGGGATCCTCGAGGAGCGTTCGTTCCCCCTCGACGAGCTCACCCTGCTCGCCTCCGAACGCACGGCGGGGACGCGGCTGCGGTTCGACGGCGCGGACCGGACGGTGGAGGTGCTCACGCCCCAGGCGCTCGAGGGCGTCGACCTGGCGCTCTCCTCGTGCGGCAGTGCGATCGCGAGGACCTGGGTGCCGCGGGCCGCCGAGGCCGGGATGACCGTCGTCGACAACTCGAGCGCGTTCCGCATGGAGCCGTGGGCCGAGCTCGTGATCCCCGAGGTGAACCCCGAGGCACTGGAGCGGGACGCGAAGGTCTACGCGGTCCCGAACTGCACGATCATCACGGCGCTGATGGCGATGGCGCCGCTCCAGCGCGCGGCGGGCCTCCGCTCGCTGCACCTGTCCTCCTATCAATCGGTGTCGGGCGCCGGGGCGAAGGGTGTCCGCGAGCTCGCCGAGCAGGTCGAGAAGCTCCGCGGCATGGAGGAAGAGCTGGCGCGGCCGGATCTCGACGCGCTCCCGGTGGGCGAGGTGTTCGGCAAGACGATCGCCTACAACGTCGTGGCGAAGATCGACGTGTTCGACGCCGAGAGCGGGTTCACGTTCGAGGAGATCAAGGTGCAACAGGAGGGGAAGCGCCTGCTGTCGATGCCCGAGCTCGAGATCTCGGCGACGTGCGTCCGCGTGCCGGTGCCGGTCGGGCACAGCGTGAGCGTGCACGCGACGTTCGAGCAGCCCATCTCGGTGGCCGAGGCACGCGAGGCCGTGGCTGCGGCCGAGGGCGTCCAGCTCAGGGACGACCCCGCGAACGAGGTCTACCCGAGCCCGCTCGAGGCGGCCGGGATCGACGACGTGCTCGTCGGGCGGATCAGGCAGCCCGAGGGCCGAGACGACGCTCTCCTGTTGTTCGCCTGCGGAGACAACCTCCGCAAGGGCGCGGCGCTGAACGCGGTCCAGATCGCAGAGCGCCTCGTCGCGAGGTGAGCCCGGCCGACTGCGTCTTCTGCGGCATCGGCGCGGGCAGCCTGCCCGCCGAGGTCGTCGGTGAGAGCGAGCGCGCGCTCGCGTTCTTGGACATCAACCCGGCGACCGACGGACACACGCTCGTGATCTCCAAAGCGCATGCGCGCGACATCTGGGACCTGGAGCCCGAGGATGCCGATGCCGTCTGGTCGCTGGCGAGGATGCTCGCGCACGCGATCAGGGCTGCGCTCGAGCCGGATGGCCTCACCCTCTTCCAAGCCAACGCGAGGGCGGGCTGGCAAGACGTGTTCCACTTCCACCTCCATCTGGTTCCCCGCCGGATGGATGACGGCCTCATCCGGCCATGGCGTCCGGAGGCGTCCCGGCGTGCAGGGATCCAAGCGGCCGCCGCAAGGATCCGAGCTGCGGCGGCCCCGTAGTCTCCTGGCGAGGAAGGGTCCCGTCAGAAGAAGTCGTGCATCCAGGGCGCCGGCCCCCCGAAGAGCTGGGCCAGGAATGACGCTTGCGACTCGTCCAGCTGCCCGAGCGCGACCGCATCGAACGGCGACAGGAAGCCCGTGTACATCGCCGAGAGCGTTCCGATCGTCACGGGATGCTCCGCTCGCCCGGTCGCAGGCGAGACGTTCACCGACCCGGAGCCGTCCGCCTCGAGATGCCACGGCCCCCGGTTCTCGGAGAAGAGCCCGTCCTCGACCGCCAGCGCCACCTCACCCGACACGGGCGGGTACCCGCGCCCCGAGAGGGCTGCCGGCACGTCCAGGAGTCGCAGCATCCAACGGTACGTCCATACCGGCGCCACCCGCTGCTCCTCGACCAGCAAGGCGAGAGGATGCGCGGGCGGCCCGGTGAAACGGAGCGAGACCCCGAGGCCGCGGAAGGCGCGCACATAGGAAAGGAGTGACGCGAAGCCTTCGACCGACGTCGCGACCAGGTGCCGGCAGTTGACCGAGTAGTTGAAATCGATGGCGCCGGTCGCCGGCCCGAAGGTGAACGATGCGTACCCCTCGATCCCGTCCCGGCCGCGAGCGACCACCGTCCGCTGCACGTCGTCGCTGAACCAGCGACCGAGGATCTTGTCCCGCCACCAGTCGGGCTCGTCGGAGTCGATCGGACCGGCGTGACCGGATACGGACGCTCGGTAGCACGCCCGAACGCCCTCCAGGTCGCGTTCGAGTGAGAACTCCTCGACGGGCAACGGTCCCGCGGGACCACGAGGCAGGTCGTCGAGCATGACCTCGTGTCGCGTCATCGTTCCCCCAAGCTCGTACCCCATCCCTCGATATGGACGCTGCGTCGCGGGGTACAGCGCGCTGAGCGGTTGGCCGCGTTCGCGAGCGTCCTCGAGGAGCGCCGTCACCGCGCGTGTGGCGAGCCCACCGCCCCTATGCTCGGGCAGCGTGACCACGCCCCAGATCCCGCTCATCTCGAGCTCGCGCCCGCCGAACCACTGACGGAAGTCGTGCGCACCGGCCGCCGCGACGATGCGGCCGTCGTCCGAGACGCAGCGCATCTTCTCGACGGGAAGCCACGCGGCGCGTTCGTCGAGCCGCGTGGTCATGTTGAACGCGACCCGCATCAGGTCGACGATCCCGCCGCGATGAGCATCGTCCGGCGTGAAGACGTCCGTCTCGGTCATCGGACGAACGCGCACGCGCACGGTGTCGCTCCGCATCTCGGGCATCCGTTCGCGTAGCGCGCGGCGGCCTCGTCGAGCTCGATGCCGGCGAGGTTCGCGAGCGA
>DATFEU010000113.1:0-15539 GCA_035250725.1 Actinomycetota bacterium | reverse complement strand
TTCGTCGCCGATCCGTATCCGGCCTACGCGGAGCTCCGCGAGCACACGCCCGTTCGCTACGACGAGGGCACGGACCACTGGCTCGTCGCGAGGTACGGCGACGTCAACGCGCTCCTGCGTGACCGGCGGCTCGGCAGGACCTACCTCCACCAGGCGTCGCACGCCGAGATGGGCCACGCCGACCCCCCGGCATGGCATGCCCCGTTCTGGGACCTGATCAACGCAGGCATCCTCGACATGGAGCCGCCTGATCACACGCGCGTCCGGCGACTCGTCTCGAAGGCGTTCACGCCGCGGTTCGTCGAGGGGCTGCGCCCCCGCGTCCAGGCGATCATGGACGAGCTCGTCGAGGAGGTCGCCGGCGCCGGCGAGTTCGACCTCATCGCCGTCGCCGAACCGCTGCCGGTCACGGTGATCGCCGAGATGCTCGGGGTCCCCGAGGCCGACCGGCGGCACCTGCGCCCCTGGTCGGCCGACATCGTCAAGATGTACGAGCTGAACCCGTCGCTCGAGATGCAGCGGGACGCCGTCCGCGCGAGCACCGAGTTCGGCGAGTACCTGCGAGGGCTCGCGCGCGAACGCAAGGGCGAACCGGGCGACGATCTGATCTCCCGGCTCACCGCGGTCGTCGACGAGGGCGAGCAGCTGACCGAGGACGAACTCGTCGGCACGTGCGTCCTGCTGCTGAACGCGGGCCACGAGGCGACCGTGAGCTCGACGCTCCTCGGCTGGTTGGCCCTGTTCCGTCGTCCCGACCGGCTGAAGGAGCTCCGGGAGGACCGCTCGCTGCTGCCGACCGCGATCGAGGAGCTGCTGAGGTTCGACACGCCGCTGCAGATGTTCGAGCGCTGGGTGCTCGAACCGATCGAGGTCCGGGGGGTCGAGATCCCGAGGGGCGCCGAGCTCGGCCTGCTGTTCGGGTCGGCCAACCGGGACCCCGACGTGTTCGACGACCCCGACGAGCTCGACCTGTCGCGCGATCCGAACCCGCACCTCACGTTCGGCGCGGGGATCCACTTCTGCCTCGGCGCGCCGCTCGGCCGCCAGGAGCTCCAGATCTCGTTCGCGACGTTGATGGATCGCTTCCCGAACCTCGAGCTCGTCGAGGAGCCACGGTGGAGGCCCAACTACATCGTGCGGGGGCTCGAGGGCCTGCTCGTCCGCCCCTGACGAGGCCTGCAGCTCCCGGCCGGGGCTATCCTCGATCCGTGGCGCTGTACGTCTTGAGCGAACCCGACGAGCCGCTCGTCGCCCCGGCGATCGTCGCGGCCTTCGACGGGTGGATCGACGCGGCGGGCGCGTCGACGGCCGCCGCCGAGCGTCTCGCCGACGGCGCCCGACCGCTCGCGGCGTTCGACGGGGACCTCCTGTTCGACTTCCGGTCGCGTCGCCCGGTGCTCGACGTCGTGGACGGACGGCTGACCGAGCTCACCTGGCCTGAGCTCACGCTGCGCAGGACCCGGCTCGGCGGACGGGATCTCCTCGTGATGACCGGCGCAGAGCCGGACTTCCGGTGGCGCGAGCTCGGAAGCGACGTGCTCGAGCTCGCGCTGCGGCTCGGCGTCGTCGAGTGGGTAAGCCTCGGCTCGATCCCCAGCGCGGTCCCGCACACGCGTCCGGTGCCCGTCCTCGCGACGGCCTCGGCGCCGGACCTCCTGCACCAGGACGAGCAGATCGGGCCGCAGGGATTGCTGCGGGTCCCGTCGGCCGCGCTCTCGACGCTCGAGATGTCGATCGCCGACAGCGGCATCCCGACGGTGGGGTTCTACGCGCAGGTGCCGCACTACGTCGGCGGGGGGTACGCCGCGGCCTCGATCGCGATCCTCGAGCATGCGGGACGCCACCTCGGGGTGGAGCTGCCCCTCGGCGCGCTCGCGGACGAGGCGATGACCCAGCGGCAGCGACTCGACGAGATCGTCCAGGCCGACGAGGACTCGCGCGGCTACGTGGAGCGGCTCGAGTCGGTCGTCGACAATCAGGAGCTGCCCACCGGCGACGAGCTCGTGAGCGAGATCGAGCGGTTCCTCCAGCAGGGCGGCGACGGGGGGTCGTCGGGGCCGGGGGCGTAACCACCGTCGCGCCCAGCGCCGGAAGGTAGCATCGGACCCATGGAGGAGCGGACCGCCCAACGCGCGGGCCCACCCACCGAGCGCACGCGCGTCCGAAGGCTGCCGGAGCGGGGCGTCTACGAGCGCGAGGCGATCGACGCGATCCTGGACGAGGCACTCATCTGCCACCTCGCGTACGTGGTCGACGGGCAGCCCCGGGTGATCCCCACGATCCACGCCCGCGACGGCGACGTCCTGTACGTGCACGGCTCGAACGCGAGCCGCACGTTGCGGACGGCGAAGGGCGGCGCGCCGGTCGCCGTCGAGGTGACGCTCCTGGACGGGCTCGTGCTCGCGCGGAGCGCGTTCCACCATTCGATGAACTACCGCTCGGTCGTGGTCTTCGGACTCGCGCGCGAGATCATCGACCCGGACGAGAAATGGCGCGCGCAACAGGCGCTCGTCGAGCACGTCGTGCACGGGCGCTCGGCCGATGCGCGGATGCCCAACGAGCGCGAGCTGGGCCAGACGACGATCCTCGCGGTTCCGCTCGACGAGGCCTCCGCGAAGGTCCGCAGCGGACCGCCGAAGGACGAGGACGAGGACTACGGGCTGCCCGTGTGGGCCGGCGTCCTGCCGCTCGCCACGGTGCCGGGCGAACCCGAGCCGGACCCTGCGATGGGCGAGGGCATCCCCGAGCCCGGCTACCTCAGGCCCTATCGCCGATAGGTTGGCGCGCCGATGAGCGCCCGCAAGCCCGGCCACAGCCTCCGCGAGAACATCCGCGCGATGCCGCCCGCGGCGTGGGTGCTGTTCGCGGGCACGTTCGTGAATCGGCTCGGAACGTTCGTCTTCCCGTTCATGATCCTGTACCTCACGGGCCTCGGGTACTCGGCGGGTCAGGCGGGGGTGGCGCTCGCGCTGTACGGGCTCGGCGGGTTCACCTCGCAGCTCGTCGGCGGCTGGCTCACCGACCGCATCGGCCGGCGCAACACGATCGGTTTCTCGATGCTCTCGGCGGCCGGCCTCACGCTGGCGCTCTGGCAGGCGGAGAGCCTCGCCCTGATCTACGCGCTCATGTTCCTGATCGCGCTGGTCGCCGAGACCCACCGTCCAGCGGCCTCGGCGCTGATCGCCGACGTGGTGCCGGACGACCGGCGGGTGACCGCGTTCGCGATGTTCCGGCTCGCGATCAACATCGGCTGGGCGGTCGGCCTCACGCTCGGCGGCCTGCTCGCCGACCGGTCGTTCGGGTTCCTGTTCGTCGGCGACGCGCTGTCCTCGGCGACGTTCGGCGTGATCTCGCTGATCGCGCTCCCCCACGGCGTCAGGACGTCGCGGAGCGAGGAGCGGCACCTCGGCGGAGCGCTCAGGGCGATGCTCGCCGACCGCGGCTTCCTGCTCTTCCTCGGGTCGATCCTGATCGGCTCGTCGATCTACATGCAGAACGTGTCGACGTTCCCACTGCACATCCGGCAGGAGGGGTTCTCGAACGCCGTCTACGGGATGCTGCAGGGGCTGAACGGCGCGTTCGTGGTGTTCCTGGAGCTGCCGATCTCGGCGTGGACGCAGCGGCGATCGAGGACGTCGATGGTCGCCCTCGGCGGCCTGCTGATCGGGCTGGCGTTCGGATCGCTGGTGTTCGCGCGAACGATCCCGCTCCTCGTGGTGATGGTGTTCGTGTGGACGCTCGGCGAGATCGTCTCGTCGCCCCCGGCGAGCGCGTTCGTCGCGGACCGCTCGCTCGAGCACACGCGCGGCCGGTACCAGGCGGCCCTGGGCGCGATGTTCTCGCTCGGCGCGATCGTGGGCCCGCTGGCCGGCACCCTCGCGTACGAGGCGAGCCCAGACGCGCTCTGGATCAGCTGCGCCGTCGCGGGTGTCGCATCGGCCGCCCTGGCCGTGCGGGCCGGCCGGCATCCCGCCCGCGTGGACGCCGTGCCCCCGCTTGACACCTCGGTCGGGCCGGGTTGACGCCTCCGGACGTAGCGGGTAGATATATCGGACCGATATACTCGGTCGATATATCGCCCAGACACACGGTCATGGGATAGGAAGGATCCAGATGCTGGAGCTCGCGATCTTGGGGCTGCTCAAGGAGCGGTCCATGCACGGCTACCAGCTGTCGAAGCGCCTCACGGACTCCCTGGGCGGCTTCTGGCGTGTCTCCTACGGGTCGCTGTACCCGACGCTGAAGCGCCTCGAGCGCCAGGGGGCCGTCGAGCAGGTCTTCGACAGCCAGGAGGTCGGCCGTCGCAAGAACGTGTACCGGATCACGGACGCCGGCGAGCAGCTGTTCCGCGAGCTGCTCGAAGAGGCCGGGCCCGACGCCACCGGCGAGGACAACCGGTTCCGTGTCCGTATGGCGTTCTTCAAGTACCTGTCGCCCGAGACGCGGATCCGCCTGCTCGAACGCCGTCGGGCGTTCCTCGAAGAGCGGCTCTCCACGATCCGAACGTCCCAGGCGACGATCAGCGGCGACACGTACACGATGTCGCTGATGCAGCACGGACGCGAGAGCACCGAGCAGGACATCGCCTGGCTCACCGGGCTCATCGCGGCGGAGCGCCGCGGCACCGAGACCAGAGGGGGGTCGAAGCGCCGGACCACCAACCGGACGCTTCGCCGAAAGGAGCGGGCCACATGAGCAAGGTTCGACTCGCGATCGTCGGCGTGGGCAACTGCGCGTCGTCGCTCGTACAGGGGCTCGAGTTCTACCGGGACGCCGATCCGAACGACATCGTGCCCGGGCTGATGCACGTGGATCTCGGCGGCTACCACGTCGGAGACGTCGAGGTCGTCGCCGCGTTCGACGTGGACGCGAAGAAGGTCGGCACCGACGTCGCCGAGGCCATCGCGTCCGAGCCCAACAACACGATCCGGTTCGCCGACGTGCCGCCTACGGGCGTGCTCGTCCAACGGGGACCGACGTTCGACGGGCTCGGCCGCTACTACCGCGAGACGATCGTGGAGTCCGAGCTGCCGCCGGTCGACGTCGCCGCCGTCCTCCGTGAGTCGCGCGCGGACGTCCTGGTCTCCTACCTCCCGGTCGGATCCGAGCAGGCCGCCAAGCACTACGCGCAGGCGGCGCTCGACGCGCACGTCGCGTCCGTGAACTGCCTGCCGGTGTTCATCGCGTCGGACAAGGAGTGGGCGCGGAGGTTCGTGGACGCGGGCGTCCCGATCGTGGGCGACGACATCAAGAGCCAGGTCGGCGCGACGATCGTGCACAGAGTGCTGACGAAGCTGTTCGAGGACCGGGGCGTGAAGCTCAACCGGACCTACCAGCTCAACTTCGGCGGCAACATGGACTTCATGAACATGCTCGAACGCGAGCGGCTGACGTCGAAGAAGGTGTCGAAGACGCAGTCGGTGCAGTCGCAGATGCGCAAGAAGCTCGACAAGCAGAACATCCACATCGGTCCGAGCGACCACGTGCCGTGGCTCGAGGACCGAAAGTGGGCGCAGATCCGGCTCGAGGGCCAGGCGTTCGGCGACGTGCCGCTGAACGTCGAGCTGAAGCTCGAGGTCTGGGACAGCCCGAACTCCGCCGGCATCGTGATCGACGCGATCCGGTGCGCGAAGCTCGCGCTCGACCGGGGCCAGGGCGGCCCGCTGATAGGACCGAGCGCCTACTTCATGAAGTCGCCCCCGGTGCAGTTCAGCGACGAGGCCGCGCACGAGATGGTCGAGGAGTTCATCCTCGGCAATGGGGCCTCGAAGGGCGCCGACTGGACGGCCTTCTTCGACGCGGAGCCGGCCGAGGCGTAGCTCCTCCGAGCGATCGAGTGTGAGGCCGGGCCGATGGCCCGGCCTCTATCGTTGCTAGGGACTCGACGACGGAAGGAGCCGGCGTGCGCACGACCAAGACGAACCCCGAGGGCGTCCACCCACCCGTCGGCACCTACTCGCATTCGGTGCGGGTCGAGGCCGGCGACGCGACCTGGATCTACCTCTCGGGGCAGGTGGCGCTCGACCCCGACGGGAACCTCGTCGCGCCGAACGACCTCCGCGCGCAGACCGAGCGGGTCTTCGAGAACCTGAAGGCGATCCTCGAGGTGAACGGGGCGACGTTCGACGACGTCGTGAAGATCACCACGTTCGTCACGACCCTCGAGGACCTCGACGGGATGCGCGAGGTGCGCGCCCGCTACCTCCCGAAGGAGCCTCCGGCGAGCACGGCCGTGCAGATCTCGGCGCTCGTGCTCCCCGGCGCGGTGATCGAGATCGAGGCGGTGGCGGTGATCGCCTCGTGAGCGCGATCTCCGTCCTCGGCCTCGGGGCGATGGGTGCGGGGATCGCCGCCAAGCTCCGGGGGGCGGGACACGAGCTCACCGTCTGGAACCGGACGCCCGGGCGGGACGAGGAGCTCGTGGCGGCCGGCGCGCTGCGGGCCGAGACGCCGGCCGACGCGGTTCGGAGCGCCGAGGTCGTCGTCACGATGGTCACCGACCCGCCGGCGCTCGACGCCGTGCTGTTCGGGCCCGACGGCGCCGCGTCCGCGATCGATCGCGACGCCACGCTGATCGAGATGTCCACGGTCGGTCCCTCGGCGATCGGGTCGGTCGTCGAACGCATCGCGCCCGTGGACGTCCTCGACGCGCCCGTGCTCGGCAGCGTCCCCTCGGTCGAGACGGGGAGCCTCGTGATCCTGGCCGGCGGGGACCGGGAGGTGTTCGATCGTCACGCCGGGCTGCTCGCGCTCCTGGGCACGCCGATGCACGTCGGTCCGTCCGGTTCCGGTGCGTGGCTGAAGCTCGTGAACAACGCGGCGTCGATCGCCACCCTCGTCGCGCTCGGCGAGCTCCTCGCGGTCACGGACCGAGCGGGGGTCGAGGCCCGAACGGTGCTCGACAGCCTCGAGGCGGGGCCGCTCGCCTCGCTGGTCGCGCGGTGGCGTCCGCGGCTCCTCGGCGAAGACACCTCGTCGAACTTCCAACTCACGCTGGCCCGGAAGGATCTCGCGATCGCCTTCGACGAGGCCGAACGCCTCAAGGCTCGCCTCACGGTGGACGAGACGGCGGCCGCTCGCTGCGACGAGGCGATCGAGGGTGGCCTCGGGGACGAGGACTTCGGGGCGGTCGTCGGGTTCCTTCGGCGATAGGCGCGCGGCCGCCTACCATCGGGCCGTGCGATCCACCCGCGAACGTGCTCGCGAGGCGCTCCGCAGCCCCGACTTCCGCCGGCTCTTCGCGATCCGGCTCGTCTCCCAGTCCGCCGACGGGCTGTTCCAGGCCGCGCTCGTCGCCTCGGTGGTGTTCGACCTCGAGGAGCAGAGCACAGCGCTCGGGTTCGCCATCGCGACGCTGATCGTCTCGCTCCCCTTCTCGATCCTCGGGCCCTTCACCGGCGTGTTCATCGACCGATGGCCTCGCCGCTCGATCATGGTGATCGCCCCGCTGCTGCGGGCGGCGCTCGCGTGGCTCGTCCTGTTCCACCCGCAGGACGCGCCGGTCGCGTTCTACGGGGGAGCCTTGTTCGTCCTGTCCGTGAATCGCTTCTTCCTGGCGACCGCCGTCGCCGTGGTTCCCCGCCTCGTTCCGACCGAGGACCTGCTGATGGCGAACTCGATGTCGATCGTCGGCGGGACCGTTGCGCTGCTCGCGGGGGTCTTCGTCGGCGGGTGGATGGCGGACCTCGTCGGGGATGAGCTGGTCGTCGCGATGGCCGGCATCCAGTGGGTCGTGACGTCGTTCATCGCGGCGAGGATCCGGAGCCCGCTCGTCCCGCACCAGCTCCCCGAGACCGGCGTGCGCGACGAGCTCGGGCGGGTGCTCCGGGAGTTCGCCGACGGCATCACCCGCCTCGCCCGGACGCCGAGGGCGCTCGGTCCGATCACCTCGATCACCCTCGACCAGATGGGACAGGGGATCGTCCTCGTCCTCTCGCTGTTCGTGTTCCGAGACCGCTTCGACGAGGGCGTGGGGTCGTTCTCGAACCTGATCGGCGCCGGCGGCGTCGGGGTCCTGCTCGGCATCCTCACGGTCGGGAAACTCGAGGAGCGGATCGCGAAGGAGCGGATCGTCGCTGGGGGGTTCCTGATCGGCGGCATCGTACTCCTCCTCGTCGCGACGACGATCACCGGTTGGAGCGTGCTGCTCGCGAGCTTCGCGGTGGGCGTCACCTTCGCGTGGAAGAAGATCCCCGTCGATACGATGGTCCAGGAGGCGATCCCCGATGGCTACCGCGGCCGCGTGTTCGCCGTGTACGACGTCGCGTACAACGTCGCTCGGGTGATCGCGGCCTTCCTCACGATCCCGATGCTGAACGCCCTCGGCGAGGCCTGGTCGGTCGCGATCATCGGACTCGTGTTCATCGCCTGGAGTCCGGTCCTCCCACGCTGGATCGGGCGGATCCCCGAGCTCACCCTCCGCTTCTACGAGGGCGGACGGGCCGAGGAGGAGCCTCGCGCGATCGTGTGGGGCGGCGTCGAGGAGACGGTGGACGTCGAGGCACGGGCCCTCGAGGAGACGGACGGGATCCGCCGGATGCGGTACCGGCTCCGGATGCAGGACGGCTCGATGATCGAGGTCTCGAAGGCGGAGCCGGACGGGGCGTGGTCCCTCGACCGGGAGTACGAGTGACCCCTCAGCCGTTCCCGGCGCGCCGTGCGACACTCGCGCTGGTGAAGCCACGGATCCTGCCCGCGCTCCTGCTGACGCTCGCGCTCGCGGCGTGCGCGTCCGACGACCCGACCGTGGGCACGACCGGCGGGACCGCACCCTCCGACCCCACCGGCGTCACGGCGCCAACTGGAGCGACCGGGACGACCGCTCCCACGGGGGCGACCGGCGAGACCGGGACGCCGCCCGCCGAGCTCGAGGACGGCGAGCACTTCGGGTTCGTCGAGGAGGTCGATCCCTCGGGCGGCTCCCTGGTGTTCGACCTGGCGTACTTCCTGACGGGCGAGGCGGCGAACGAGGCGGCCGCCGAGCGCGGGGACGAGGTCCCGGTCCCGAACGACTACTACATCGTCAACGACAACGACCGGCTCCGAACCCTCACGCTCGCCGACGGCGTCGAGCTGTCGCTGCTGGACTGGAACAACTGCTGCGACGAACGCTTCGATGGAGACCTCGAGACGTTCGCCCGGGCGATCGAGGAGGGCATGGTGGAGTCCGATGGGTTCGTCTACCAGGGCTCGCTCTCCCCGTACTGGCTGACCGTCGAGGACGGTGAGATCGTCCGCATCGAGGAGCAGTACCTGCCGTGAGGCGTGCGCGTGGCCTCGCGCTCGCGGTCCTCGCCGCGTCCGTCGTCGCAGCCTGTTCGTCCGGAGCCGAGCCCCCCGCCGAGCGAGCCACTGCAGCGTCTCCCGCGATGGATGCGTCGAGCCCGGCACTCCCGACACCGAGTGCGACCCCGGAACCGAGCCCCGAGCCGGCGCGGACGCGGTACGACGGGACGATCGCTCGACTGCCCGGGTGGCTCGCCGCGGAGATGCACGGGACCACGTGGAAGCCCGGCTGTCCGGTGCCGCTCGAGGACCTGCGCCTGCTTCGGTTCAACTACCACGGGTTCGGCGGTGGGACCCGCCGGGGTCCGATGGTGGTGCACGAGGACGTCGCCGAGGACGTGCTGTGGGTCTTCAAGCAGCTGTTCAACGCGGAGTTCGCGATCAAGCGCGTCGGGCTGACGAAGGAGTTCGTGCCCTCCGAGTTCGAGCCCGTGATCACGAGCAAGCGGAGCGTGACCGCGTCGTTCAACTGCAGGCCGGTCATCACCCCCCTCGGGCCGAGCGACAACTACTCGCAGCATTCCTACGGGATGGCGATCGACATCAACCCGGTGCAGAACCCCTACGTCACCACCGACGGCTTCGTCCGCAACACCGAGGCTCGCCGGTACCTCGACCGGTCGAAGCGCCTGCCCGGCATGATCCACGCGAACGACGTCGTGGTGCGCTCGTTCACGAGGATCGGCTGGGAGTGGGGTGGGACCTGGAGCGGCGGCAAGGACTACATGCACTTCTCGACGTCCGGGACCTGACCCGCCCCACTTCCTCCTCCTCCGCGCCTGCACGACAATCGGAGTCCTGCCGAACGTCGATCGGTGCGGAGGGAGGAGAGTGGCTGATGGAAGACGAACGAGTCCGACAGCTCTACGAGCGCGGCACCGACCCGACACGGGTCCTCGCGCTCAGCGACGGGGTCTTCGCGATCATCCTGACCCTGCTCGTGCTGGAGATCCACGTCCCCGAGCTCAGGGCGAGCCAGACCCTGCGGACCGCGCTGCGCGAGATCAGGCCGTCGCTCACCGCGTTCCTCATCAGCTTCGTGATCGTCGCGATCGCCTGGGCCGGTCATCGGGACGTCTTCGCCCTGATCCGGCGGACCGATCGAGCGATCGTCTGGCTGAACTTCCTGTACCTGTTGCCGCTCTCGATCCTGCCGTTCGGCGCCGCGATGCTCGCGACGTACGAGCGGGACCCGATCGCGCTCAGGATCTACGGCCTCATCCTCGTGGCCACCGTGGTGACGCGGCTGGCGGTCTGGCTCTACGCGACGCGACGAACGCGCATCCTCATCGCGCCGGTCGACGCGAGATCGCGCAGGGCCGGGGTGATCCTCGTCGCGCTGCCCGGTGTGGGCTACCTGCTCGGGATGCTCGTCGCGGAGGCCGCCCCGACGCTCGCGATCGTGATCTACGCCTTCGTCCCGGTCCTGTACTTCGTGACGATCTGGATCCTGCGCGCGTCCGCCCCGGAGGGCTCGGTGAGCGAGGAGTTCACGTAGGTCCGAGCCAGGAGCCCGCGGTCCGGCGCCGCGGGGGCGCCGGACCGCTCGGCGACGCCTAGTAGAGACCGCCACCGCCGCCGCCGCCCGCCGATACGGCGAGAAGCACGAGCACGGCGATCACCGACGCGACGGCGAGGACGACGCCGACCCTCTTCCCGCGGCTCCAGCCACGTCCGGTTCCCTCGGGATCCTGCATGAGCGCCTCCGATCGGTCCACGTCGCGTTCGTATCCGCGACGACCCTTCATGCGAACACGGGCGAGGACCGAAGGCTTCCGATCCGACGGGTGACGAAGGTCACCGAGCCGCCGCCCGGTCCGTGTCGAACGCTCTATGGTTCGTGCGTGCCGCGGGACTGGGACGCTGCGACCTACGACCGCGTGGCAAACCCGCAGTTCCGCTGGGGAGCCGCGGTGATCGACCGCCTCGAACTCTCGGGGGGCGAGACCGTGCTCGATGCCGGATGCGGCTCCGGCCGCGTGACCGAGGTGCTCCTCGAGCGCCTGCCGAACGGGCGCGTGGTCGCGCTCGACGGCTCCGGCTCGATGCTCGAGCAGGCCCGCGTCCGCCTCGAGCGGTTCGGCGACCGCGTCGGATTCGTGCTCGCGGACCTGGGCGAGCCGCTCCCGCTCGAGGAACCCGTCGACGCGATCCTGTCGACCGCGACGTTCCACTGGGTCCCCGACCACGACGCGCTGTTCCGGAACCTGGCGGCGGTGGTGCGGCCCGGCGGACGTCTGGCCGCGCAGTGCGGCGGCTCGGGGAACCTCGCCACCGTGATGGCGGCACTGCGTGAGCTCGGCGCAGATCCGTTCAGCCGGAAGGTGTTCACGACGCCCGAGCAGACGGAGGAGCGGCTCCACGCTGCGGGGTTCGTCGACGCCCGGTGCTGGCTCCACAACGAGCCGACGCCGTTCGACGACCCCGAGGCGCTGGAAGCGTTCCTGAGGACCGTCGCCCTCGGCGACCACGTCGCGGCGATGAGCGAGCCCGAGGCGCGTGCGTTCGCGTACGAGGTTGCGGTGCGGTTACCTTCGACGTCGCTCGACTACGTGCGGCTGAACATCCGAGCCCGGCGCGCGTCGTAGCCGCCGACTGGCCGATCAGCCCGACAGCGCCTCGGCCATCTCGGTGCGAGCACCGTCGGAGGGCACGGCGCCATCCGTGCGCCGGAGCGACAGGAACCAAAGACCGAGCAGACCGGTCGCGAGCGCGACGATCCCCCCACCGGCGAGCGCGACCCGCGGGCCGAGATGCTCGCCGACCCATCCCGCGATCGGCGATGCGATCGGTGTCGTGCCGAGGAACACGATCCCGTACAGGGCCATGACGCGCCCGCGCATCTCCGGGCGTGACGTCAGCTGCAAGGTCGAGTTCGCCGTGACGAAGAACACGATCGAGGCAACGCCCAGCGGGAGCATCGCCAGGACCGCCACGTCCAGGCTCGGCGCGAGCGCAACCAGCGTCGTGACCACGCCCACGGCCACCGCCGCCCAGGCGAGGGGGCGCTCGCCTGGGCGAGGTCTCCTTGCCATCACGAGCGCACCGCCGAGCGACCCGACGCCGACCACGGACAACAACAGCGCGAGCGTCCCCGCATCGCCGTGGAACGTCCGCTCCGCGAACAGCGGCATCAGCACCGAGTAGTTGAACGAGAACACGTACAGGATCGCCATCAGGACGATCGGCCGGCGGAGCTCGCCGGTGTTCCAGACGTACCGGATCCCCTCTCGGATCGCGCCGGGCTCGCGCTCGGCCCGCTGTGGCCTGAGCTCCTCCGTCCGCATCCGGAGCAGGGCGGCGATCACCGCGAGGTAGGAGACCGCGTTGATGAGGAAGCACCACTCCATGCCGACGCCCGCGATCAGGATCCCGGCGAGGGCGGGCCCAACGATCCTGGTCCCGGTCATCACCGCGCTGTTCAGGCTCACGGCGTTCGGCAGGTCGCGTGATTCGACCATCTCGGCGAAGAAGCTCTGCCGGGTTGGCTGGTCGATCGCCGTCGCGATGCCCTGCAGCAGCGAGAGCGAATAGACCATCCAGAGCTCGACGACGCCGCTCGCCACGATCGCCCACAGGGCTAACGCGAGCGCGCCGAACGCCACCTGGGTAGCGAGCAGGATCCGCCGCTTGTCGTGACGATCCGCCAGCAGGCCGCCGAGCGGACCGACGACGAGCATCGGCCCGAACGCGAGGGCGGTGTCGATCCCGAGCGCGACCCCGCTGTGCGTGAGCTGCAGCACGAGCCACGCCGCCGCGACCATCTGCATCCAGGTCCCGGTGACCGAGATCGCCTGCCCGACGAAGAACAGGCGGAAGTTCCGGGAGTGCCCAACGGCGTGGAACGTGCGGTGGACGGCGAGCCGTACGCGCGTCACGGGCGGTCCTCGGCGTCATCGTCCAGCGCGGTCAGGCGTTCGAGCACGCCGGTGGCCGTCTGCAGGTGCTCGAGCTCGTGGGGATCGAGCGAACCGAGCGCCTTCGCCAGATAGGCCTCCTTGCGCCGACGGCTCCGTGCGAGGAGACGGCGGCCCTCCGGGGTGACGCGCACCCACGCCACGCGCCCGTCGACCGGGTCGGCCTCACGAACGACGAGCCCGGCCCCGACGAGCGCGGCCACGATCCGCGTCATCGTCGGCGGCTGGACCTGCTCGGCGGAGCACAGATCGCGCATCGTGAGCGGCCCCCGGCGTTCGGCGGACGAGAGCGCCGAGAGCATCGACGGCGTGATGCCGGCCTCGGCCTCCTGCCGGAGCTTGCGGGCGAGCCGCGTGACGCCGAGTCGGAGGCGTGCGGCCAGGGCGGCGGTGTCGATCTGCGTGACGGTGCTCACGCGCCGATGATACTACGCAACGCTAATTAGCGTCGCGTAAGACCGCCGCACCCTCAGATGAAGAGCTGGATCGCGCTCTCTTTCATCTCGAGCAGCGCGGTGGCGGCGCCGATCGGCTCCTCGAGCCCGTCGATGAGGTCGTCAGACGAGACACCCATGAGGTCCATCGTCATCTGGCACGGGATCAGGCGGACGCCCATCTCCTGCGCGAGCCCGAGCAGCTCGGTCGGGTGCGGGGTCTTGTAGTCCTCGGCCACCTTGCCGAGCATCCACGGCCCCATCCCCGCGAAGTTCAGGCGCGAGAGCTTGGCCTTCTGCGTCGAGCCGGGATTCATCGAACCGAGCGCCTTCGTCATCCAGTCCTTGCCGGTCTTCCGGGCGCGCTCCGGCTTCACGAGCGGGAACAGGCCCCAGAACGTGAAGAACACGCTCACCTCCATGCCGGAGGCGGCGGCGGTGGTGGAGAGGATGAGCGTCGGCCAGATCCGGTCGAGGTGACCGTCCCACGCGACGATCGTGATCTTGTTCTGCTTGTTGTAGCCGTTCTCGGCCTCGCGCTCGGCGAGCGCGCGGTCGATCAGCTCGCGGAGCGCGGCCTCGTCGAGCGGCTTCGTGTCGTCAACGGTCGGGGTGGTCTCGCTCATCCCTCACGCCTTCCTGACCACGTAGCGGAAGACGCCGGAGTCTTCCCCGGCCTCGAGGAGCTCGTTGCCCGAGAGCTTCGCCCACGACGGGACGTCGGACTTCGACCCCGGGTCGGTGGCGAGCAGCTCGAGCAGGTCGCCCGTGGCGGCGCCGCGCAGCGCCTTGTGGAGCGCGACCAGCGGCCCGGGGCACGACTGGCCTCGAGCGTCGACGGTGGCGGTGATGACGTTCAACGGTGGGACCTCCTGAGATCGATCCGGGCTGGATGAGGACGGGTGCCGCTGGGGCGAGGCCTATCGGCCGTCGCCGGGCACCTGCGGACAGCAGCATCGGTCGGGGATCATGGCCCCCACGAGCCCGCGGCAGCGTGTCCGGATCATTGCAGGTGCAAATGCTACCCGGGGCATGGGGAATCAGGCAAGGTCGCCCGAAGAGCAACCCCCCAGTCTCCAGTCCAAGCGTTCGGAGATATCGTGTGCCTGCGCGAACGCCCGCCCGCCAAACCTCCGGTTCGCCCGGCTCGCTGCACCAGGCGTCGAGGTCGACCTGCGCGACGCCACGTTCACGGGGCGCGGGCGACGACTCCGTGGCAGGGTTCGAGCACGTGCTCGCGACCGAGCACGCCGACGCGATCCACGGCGACCACGGACCGGACACCCTCCTCGGCGGAGCGGGTGCCGATCGTCTGTTCGCCCCGACGGCCCCGCCTCACACGCGACCGCGCCGACCGGACGGCCACCAGACGAAGACCACCGTCCCCTTCACGTCCGCTCGCCGAACCGGTCCGAACGCGCGGCTGTCGCTGGAGCGCGGGCCGGCGTCGCCCTCGACCCAGTACTCGTCCGACGCCAACACCCTTCCGTTCGAGACCACGTCTCCCGGGGTCGCGGTGACGCGCTTCACGAGGTCGAACCCCGGTCGCTCCGGATGCGCGACGACCACGACGTCACCGACACGCATCGGCTTCACGATCGCGAGGGCCCAGTCGCCGTGTTCGAGCGTCGGCAGCATAGAGTCTCCGTGCACCTCGACGCGGAACGGCCTCCAGCGCAACCCCGCGTACGCGACGGCGAGGCCGACCGCGGCGGCGGCGACCACAACCTTCCGCGACGTTCCGGGGCGATGGTAGGTTCGAGTGGTGGAAGGCGAGCCAACCGAAGGAGGGACCTGGCCCATGCTCGAAGCTTTGCTCAGACCGCGCCGTGTCGTCCATGCGCACTGCGATCTGCCGTGCGGCGTCTACGACCCGGCGCAGGCGCGCGTCGAAGCCGAGTCC
>DATFEU010000177.1:0-2661 GCA_035250725.1 Actinomycetota bacterium | reverse complement strand
CTGGACGCAGCCTGTTCCCCCTGCCACCATCACGACCACCATGGCCACGCCGACCACGCTCGCCGAGAAGGTCTGGGAGCGCCACGTCGTGCGGCGCGCCGACGGCGAACCCGATCTCCTCTACGTCGACCTCCACCTCGTCCACGAGGTCACGAGCCCGCAGGCGTTCGACGGGCTCCGGATGGCGGGACGAACGGTGCGGCGACCCGACCTCACCATCGCGACGATGGACCACAACGTCCCCACGGCGCCCGGCCCCGAGGACCCGATCAGCGTCCAGCAGATGACCGCGCTCCGGAACAACTGCGCCGAGTTCGGCATCACGCTGTACCCGACCGGCGACCTCGGACAGGGGATCGTCCATGTGATCGGGCCACAGATGGGGCTCACGCAGCCGGGTCTGGTCATGGTCTGCGGCGACTCGCATACGAGCACGCACGGCGCGTTCGGGGCACTCGCGTTCGGGATCGGGACCAGCGAGGTGGAGCACGTGCTCGCGACCCAGACCCTGCCCCAACCGAAGCCGGGAACGATGGCGATCGCGGTCCATGGCGACCTTCCCGCCGGCGTTTCGGCCAAGGATGTGATCCTCGGGATCATCGCGAGGATCGGGACGCGGGGCGGCGTGGGGCACGTCCTCGAGTACCGGGGCAGCGCGATCCGATCCCTCTCGATGGAGGGACGGATGACGATCTGCAACATGTCGATCGAGGCGGGGGCGCGCGCGGGTCTGGTGGGGCCCGACGACACGACCTTCGCGTACCTCGAGAGGCGCCCGCACGCGCCGACGGGGAAGGAGTGGGAGCAGGCGCTCGACGACTGGCGATCGCTGCCGACGGACGACGGCGCCGCCTTCGACCGCGAGGTGACGATCGACGCTACCGAGCTCCGACCGCACGTTTCCTGGGGGACGAACCCCGGACAGACCGTCACGATCGACGACGTCGTGCCGGAGCCCGCGGACGAGACCGCCGAGCGCGCGCTCGCGTACATGGACCTGCGACCCGGCACGCCGATACGCGAGATCCGTCCGGACACCGTGTTCATCGGTTCGTGCACGAACTCGCGCATCGAGGACCTTCGAGAGGCGGCGCGGATCCTCGAGGGCCGGACCGTCCGCGACGGACTGCGCGCGATGGTGGTGCCCGGCTCGATGCTCGTGAAGCGCCAGGCCGAGCAGGAGGGGCTGCACACGATCTTCACCAGAGCGGGGTTCGAGTGGCGCGAGGCGGGCTGCTCGATGTGCCTCGGGATGAACCCGGACCAGCTCACGCCGGGCGAGCGCTGCGCCTCGACGAGCAACCGCAACTTCGAGGGTCGCCAGGGTCGCGGTGGCCGGACGCACCTCGTGAGCCCGGCCGTCGCGGCGGCGACCGCCGTGGCCGGCCACTTCGCGACGCCGGGGGACCTCGACACATGAGGCCGTTCACCACCCACACGGGGCGCGCGCTCCCGCTCGACCGCGCCGACGTCGACACCGACCAGATCGTCCCCGCGCAGCACCTCAAGCGCGTCGAACGCACCGGCTTCGGCCCCTTCCTGTTCGGCGAGTGGCGGAAGGACCCGGCGTTCGTCCTCAACGATCCCCGCTACGCGGGCGCCAGCGTCTTGATCGCCGGCCCCAACTTCGGCAGCGGATCCAGCCGCGAGCACGCGGTGTGGGCGCTCGAGGACGCGGGGTTCCGCTCGTTGATCTCGGAGCGGTTCGCCGACATCTTCCGCACCAACTGCGGCAAGATCGGACTGCTGCCGATCGAGCTGCCGGCCGAGTCGGTACGAGCGCTGATGGACGCGGTGCTCGACGACCCGGCCACCGAGATCACGGTCGACCTGCTGGACATGCGCGTGAGCGCGGCCGCGGTCGATGAGCGCTTCGAGATCGACCCGTACACGCGGCGCCGACTGCTCGAGGGCCTGGACGACATCGCCCTCACGCTTGCCCACGCCGAGCGGATCGAGGCGTTCGAGCAGGAGCGGTCGAGCCGGCTCCCATCGATGGCCGACCCTCGCCGTCCGGCCTGAGCCCGGTTCCCCGTGGGATCGAGGGCGTCCCACACGGGCCGATGCAGCGCGCCCCGCCTCGCCGAGCAGCATCAGTGGCCATCGCAACGGCAACGGTCGCGGCGAGGGCCGGCCGCGACCGACGCCCCTCAGAGCTCGACGCGGTAGCGAACCGTCGGGCGCATCTCGCAGTCCACGCGCTCACTGCTCTCGGCGCCGTCGGAGCGCCAGCCGGCCACCTCGTAGAAGCGCCGGGCCCGCTCGTTGGTCTCGAGCACCCAGAGCGTGACCGCCGTGAACCCCCGCTCGCGCAGGTCGGCGACCGCGTGCTCGAACAGATCACGGCCGAGGCCCGTCCCGACCCGGCCGGGTTCGAGGTAGATCGCGTACACCTCGCCCGTCGACGGTTCGGCATCGGCGTCCTCGCTGGGACCGGTGACGGCGAATCCCGCGACCCGGCCGCCGTCCTCCGCGACCCAGGTGCGCCACTCGGCCCGGGGCTCCTCGAGGCTCCGTCGGTGCTGCTCGAGCCGCTCCTCCACGGACAGCCCGTCGAGGTAGTCGTCGGTGAGCTGGCCCCGGTACGCGGCCTGCCAGGAGCGGACGTGCACCTCGGCGATGGCCTTCGCGTCCTTCGGCTCGGCCTCGCGGATCCGCACG
>DATFEU010000132.1:0-2218 GCA_035250725.1 Actinomycetota bacterium | reverse complement strand
CGGGGTGAACGGGTTGCCGCCGTCCTTGAGGGCGCCGCCGATCTCGGCGAACCACGCGTCCCAGGCCTTCATGACCTGTGCCTGCTCCTCCTCGGTCTCCGGCATGCTCCCGCCGCTGTACAGCAGCACGAAGTCGGCCATGTCCCTCCCTTCCCGGCTCCGCGAGCCGTGTCCGTCCGTCATCCCAACGACGAACGGTACGGCCGCCATTCGACAGGTCGGGAGGGAGGAACGTGAACGTTCGGGAACGGGACTACGGCGCGGGATCGAAGCCCTTGCCGACCTCGCGCAGCGCGTCGTCGACGAGGGCGTGGAGGTCGTTGCGCCCGTCCTTCGTACACCAGGAGTTCACGGCCGTCGAGTAGGCGGCCAGTCCCACCGAGGCGATCAATCGTGCCCGCCGATCGCCGCCCTGATCCGCGCCCTCGCGCTCGGACAGCACCTCCGTCACCCAGTTCTCCCAGCGGGCGTGCTTGTCCAGGAGGCGCGCTCGGATCGACGGCGTTTCCTGCGCGAGCCGCTTCGCGGCGACGACCCGATCCCGCCGCTCTTCGTAGACGTCGATGAACGTCCCCAGGGCCTCGCGCAGCGCCGTGAACGGCGGCTCCTCCGGGGGCCGCTCGGCGACCAGGTCGCGGAGCTCGAGACCCAGGTCGTCGAAGAACCCGATCACGACGTCCTCCTTGGAGTCGAAGTAGCGGAAGAACGTCCTGGGGGACACCTCCACCTGCTCGACGATGTCCTCGACCGTCGTCTCGTCGAACCCGCGCTCCTCGAAGAGCCGGAACGCCGCGTCCGTGAGCTCGGCGCGGGTGCGCTCCTTCTTCCTCTCCCTGAGGCCGGTCTTGGTCTGGACTTCCATCGGGCACAGCATAGCATCTGGCGGCCGATGCAATCTGGCAGGAGTTGTCACATGGCACCCAGAGTCGTATCGTGATGCGACCCATGGAGCAGCCGAGCGGGAAGGAGACCCCCACGATGGAGGCATACGTGCTGGTCCAGACCCAGACCCAGGGGCGCCACGTCGCCGACGCCCTTCGGACCGTCCCCGGCGTCGTGTTCGCCGAGGACGTGAGCGGGCCATACGACGCCCTGGCCCTCGCGCGATACGACGGCGACGGGTTCGACGGGATGCTCGATGAGATCCGCGGCCTCCCCGGTGTGATCCACGCACTGGCGGCGCCTCTGGCGCGCCCCCTGGTGCTCGTGGACAGCGACGCGGCCTGATCCAAGCGAAGGGCCATCGGCCCGTTCCGCGGGCCGTGCCGATGTTCGAACCACCTCAGCGGCGCCGATCCGTCCCGACGTTCGGGACCGGAGGAGTACGGGTAAGGCTTCCGATGAAGCCGAAGATGCGCTTCACGAGGAGGCGACCATGTACATCGGGATCTCGCTCGTAGGACTTCTCTTACTGATCCTGCTGCTCGTCTGGATCTTCTAGCGATCGCAGGACCAGAGAGCCGGCTCGTTCGAGCCGGCTCTCGTCCGTTCTGCTGAGGGGTGCCGCTCAGCGCCAGGCGACCGCCGCGAGGAGGCCCATCGTCTCGCCGAGCTCGACCGCGGCGCCGAACACGTCGCCGGTCACGCCGCCGAGCCGTCGCCTCGACCACGCGCCGACCAGGACGCCCACGACGCCGACGGCGAGCGCGATGCCGAGCGTTGCGGGCCCCGCTGTCGGGACCGCGATCGCGAGCGCGATGGCGAGCGCGGCCATCGCCGTGCCGAAACCCATCCGGTCCGTCCAGCCGCCGGTGCCGGAGCCGACGTAGGGCAGACGCCACGCGAGCGCGACCGGCGCGAAGCGCGAGATCGCGCCGACGGCGACGATCTCCCACGGGAAGCTCGAGACGACGAGTGCCGAGAGCAGCGACGACTTCAGGAGCAGGTCGAGCGCTGTCGCCGCGATGCCGAACGTCCCGAGCCGTGGGTCGCGCATCGCCTCCCGGGGGTCTCCGCCGCCGAGCGATGCCCCGATCCCGTCCGCGACGTCTCCGAGCCCGTCGAGGTGGAGCGCGGCGGTCGCCACGACGCCGCTCGCGACGCCGAGGACCGCCGCCGCGAACGGTGGCACGACCTGCGCGGCGCCCCACGCGACCGCGGCGACGAGCGCGCCCACGGCGGCCCCGACGACGGGGAAGAGCGCGAGCCCTCGACGCAGGTCGCGCTCGCCCACCTCCGCGCCTCGCGCGACCGGGACCGCCGTCAGGAACGAGAGCGC
>DATFEU010000110.1:0-3013 GCA_035250725.1 Actinomycetota bacterium | reverse complement strand
AGGGCCTTCGTGAGCGTGTCCCGAGCCTCACGCTTCCTCTTGGCCCGGCGCTGCACCGCCCCCCGCACCAAGAGCGTCCGACCCAGCTCGAAGGGAAGGGGCAGGCGATCGTGGTGACGGACGGCCTCGTCGGCCGCGGCCGATGCACCATCGAGATCGCCCCGGGCCGCGAACACGAGCGCCCGGCATCTTGCCCCTGTCGCCGTGGCCCAGGCCCGGTCGAGGCTTCGGCCGGCGTCCTCGAAGGGCGCGAGGAGCGCCTCGGCCTCGTCGAGCCGGCCGAGGGCAACGAGCGCCTCGACCTCGTCCGGGACGATCCGGAAGTACGCGGGCTCCCGAACGCCCATCGCCTGCTCGAGTTCCACGGCCCTGGACAGGTACGCATCGGCTTCGGCGAAGTTGCCCAGGGAAAGATCGAGGAACCCCAGGACCGCCAGGTTCGGGATCTGGAGGAGGATCTCGCCGGCCGCCTCGGCGACCCGCAGCCCCTCGAGGGCTTCGCCCCTCGCCGGGTCGGCCCGCCCCAGATGGGCCTCCACCAGGCCCACCGCGAAGTGGCCCTCCGACGACAACATGGCCACATTGCGGTGTCGCTGGGCGGCCGCCCTGCTCTCCCGGGCGTGCTCCATGGCTGCATCCCAGTTGCCCGCCCAGCACTCCAGCTCGGCGAGGTGGTACCGGAACTGCGGCCCCGGGGTCTCAACGCCGTGCGCGGAGGCATCACCCAGAAGCTCGGTGAACGTCCGGCGGGCCTCGTCCAGGCGATCGGTGAATTTGAGGAGCTGCGCCACGGCGAAGCTCGCACGCAGGACGTGGGACTTGAATTCGCCCTCCATGTGCCCCTCCAGGGCGATCCCGCGATCGAGCAGCTCCTGATCGACCCCGCGTCCGAGGAGGAACTCGACGAATGCGTACGCCGGGAAGGCCTCGGCCATCACCCGTGGTTCCTGCAGCTGCTCGGCCAGCTGGAGAGCCGCGCGAGCGTGCCGTTCCGAGGCCGCGAGGTCTCCCCTGAACAGCCAGGCGTACCCGAGGTTCTGCTCGACCCGTGCCCTCAGCGCGAGATCGTCCCCCGCCTCGCCCCGAGCGGCCTCGAACACCGTCCAGGCCCCCCGCCACCCTTCGGTCTCGGCGAGGCCCTGCCCCAGGTCCAGCAGCACGCGGGCCCGAGCCCGTCCGGGCATCGAAAGGTCCACCGCTTGCTCCAGGACGCTCCGCGCCAGCGAGGCGTCCCCGCACTCGAAGTGAGCCACGCCCTCCTGGTGGGTCCGACGCACCAGGTCCTCGCCTCGGTCATGCGGCGTGGCTCGGCGGGCCATCTCCCAGAGCTCGGCGGCGGATTGCGGGGCTCCCCGGGATGAGGCAAGCAGCGCGGCCTCCTCGAGGGCGGCGGCGACGGCGACGTCCGGGCCCTGGACGGACAGAGCCAGGTGGCGGGCTCGTTCCTCCCGATCGCGGACGATCGTCGCGAGCCGCGCGTGCAGCTCGCGACGCCGAGCCGGCGGGATCCTCTGATAGACGGCGGAAGCAAGGAGGGGGTGGGTGAACCGAAGGCGGTCGCCGACGACCTCCACGACCCCGCTCTCGAGCGCCGGATCCAGGCGACGGTCGACCTCGGAAGGATCGGTCGCGGCAGCGATCGCATCGAGCGTCGGTGTCGACAGGGCCGAGACGACCTCGAGCGCTTCGAGGGTCTGGGCGGGAAGCCCCTCGAGGCGGTCCTCGATGAGCTCCTGAAGGCGGTCCGGGATCGGAGGTCGTTCTCCGGCCGCCACGTCACCTCCACGGCGAAGGAGCGCGAATCCGATCTCCTGTGCGAAGAAGGGATTGCCTCCCGACATCTCGTGGAGACGCAGGAGCGTCGTCCGGGAGAACCCTTCCCCAACCTTGGCCCGGAGCACCCGTTCGAGGGCGTCCTGCGACAGCGGTCCGACGTGAACAGCGTGCACGCGATCCTCGGCGACGGCCGACACGACGCCGAGGGGGTCGTCATCGACACGGGCGCCTCGAGCGGCCGTCATCAACCCGACCTGCTCGTCCTTCAGGCGCCGCACGACGAACTGGAGCACCCGGACCGAGGGGGGGTCCATCCATTGGACGTCATCGACGGCCACCACGACGGGAGAGGTGGAGGCCGCCGATCGGAGGCATCCAAGCACCGCCAGGGAAACGGCTCGTTGGTCGGCCCGGGCGCCCGATCTCGGGGCGCGCAAGAGGGCCACCTCGAGAGCCTGGCGCTGTGGCTCCGGCACGTTCGGGAGTGCCTCTTCGAGGATCGGCTCGAGGAGGTCACCGAGGGCAGCGTAGGACAGCCGTGTCTCGGCCTCGACCGGACCGCATGAGAGGGTGCGGTAGCGCCGAAGCTGAGCGCCCGCCAGCCCCTCCTTCCACACGGTGGTCTTCCCGATGCCGGCATCACCCGACAGGAGCAAGGCGCTCGGCCCGGTCGGGATCGAGTCCAGGAAACGATGAAGGATCGCGAGCTCGGACTCGCGCCCGATGACGTCACCGGCCAAAGAGGCTCCCCCCCGTCGGTGGACGCCAGGATTCTAAGGATGGCGGGTCCGAACCTTGCACCCCGGTCGAGGTCAGAGCCGTTACCAGCCATGTACCAGATGTGTACCGGGTCAGCCCTCTATGGGCGGACCTTGCGTCTCTCGATCTCCGCCGAGTCATGCCCACGATCGCGGGAGTGGTAGGAGGCTGGTCAGAGAGCTGACCTGGCGGTGCCTTGCAAGCGATGGGTCGCGGTTCGAGTCCGCTCGTCTCCACCGACGAGATCCGGTTGCGAAGGCTGCTACGGCCACCTCGAGGTCACCGCGATGAGGGCGCGCGGCCGATCGGAGCAGCGCTGTGCCCTACACTGCCGGCATCGTTCGGGCGCGAAGGAGGCAGCCGGTGGGCGAGCGACCGCGCCGACGCGACGAGATCAGAGGTGCGACGGTCCTGCTGACGGGATGGTCGCGCGGCCGCGAGCGCGAGATCGCCGACGCGCTCGTCACGATCTCGACGC
>DATFEU010000102.1:0-5081 GCA_035250725.1 Actinomycetota bacterium | reverse complement strand
GGGCGGCACCGCCGCCTCGTCGGCTGGGAGCAGATCGACAAGGTCATCGACATCGACCAGTCGCCGATCGGGCGGACCCCCCGCTCGAACCCCGCCACGTACACCGGGGTGTTCGACCACGTCCGCAAGCTCTTCAGCCAGGTACCCGAGGCGCGCGTTCGCGGGTACCTGCCGGGCAGGTTCTCCTTCAACGTGCGGGGTGGGCGGTGCGAGAACTGCGCCGGGGACGGCCAGATCAAGATCGAGATGCACTTCCTGCCGGACGTCTACGTCACGTGCGAGGTGTGCAAGGGCCACCGCTACAACCGCGAGACCCTGGAGGTGAAGTACAAGGGCCGCTCGATCGCCGACGTCCTCGAGATGAGCGTGGACGAGGCGCTCGAGTTCTTCCAGAACATCCCGGTGATCAAGCGGCACATGCAGACGCTCTCCGACGTTGGGCTCGGCTACGTGAAGCTGGGACAGCCGGCGCCCACGCTCTCGGGAGGAGAGGCGCAGCGGATCAAGCTCTCGTCCGAGCTGCAGAAGCGCGCGACCGGGAGCACGCTATACGTCCTCGACGAACCGACGACCGGCCTGCACTTCGAGGACATCCGCAAGCTCCTGTCGGTATTGCAGCGGCTGGTCGCGCAGGGCAACAGCGTGATCGTGATCGAGCACAACCTCGACGTCGTGAAGACCGCCGACTGGATCATCGATCTCGGGCCCGAGGGCGGCGACGCCGGCGGCGAGGTCGTGGTCGCGGGACCGCCCGAAGACGTTGCGGCCCACCCGTCTTCGCACACGGGACGGTTCCTCGCCGAGGTCCTCGGGACCCTCCCGCTCGAGCTGGTCGGGGCGTCGCGCGAGTCGTGAACGGGGCAGTTCGCATGTCCTCCGGGGACCCTTGCTAGGATTGCGCGCGCTCATGCCCCACGCCTCGGCACAGAAGCTCGTGCGGCTCGCCTTCGTCCTCGCGGTGATCGCCGCCGCCTGCTCCGAACCGCCGGCTCCGGCGGTCGACGTCGGCTCCGGGGTCCGCTTCCTCCCCGAGGTCGCCGACTCCCTGAACGACGCCGGACGGTACAGCTCGGTCGTGACCAACGAGGCCGGGCTGCCGGTCGTCGCGTACTTCGGGTTCGAGGAGGTACCGGAGGAAGGCGAGGTCGTGGCTCCGCGACCGGTCGGGACGCCGTCGCTCCCGGGGGTGTTCCTGGCCACCGTGAGCCAGGAGGGGTACTGGACGCGCGGCGCGATCGCGATCGCCGAGCAGATCCCCAACGTCGAGGTGGCGTTCAACCCCGCGTTCGAGGAGTCGGTCACCCGACTCGAACCGGCCAACATCACCGGGCTCCAGTTGGTCGCCGACGGCGATACCTATCACGCGGTCTGGGGATCGGTCGCCGGCATCTACTACGCCACCGGCTCGCTCGATCCCGCGTCCTCGACGCAGGCGACGGCCGAGCGCGTGAGCAGCATCCCGGGTCTCGGGCCCTCGATCGCGCTCGTGGACGGCGAGCCTTGGATCGCGTTCCAGACCTCCACGTCGCCGAACGCGACCGTCCAGCTGGCCGCGGCCGAAGGCGACCGCTGGAACGTGGACACGATCGCGACCGACGCCCCGGGGTGCGCGACATGCAGGACCGCCCTCGTCGCCGCGCCGGACGGACCGCTCGTCGCCTACGCGGACGGGGCGGGGGTGCAGGTGGCGACGCACGACGCCGAGAACGCCTGGACCAGCACGAACCTCGGCCAGGGAACCGGAGGGCAGGGCCTGGCGGGAACGGCCACCGCGGACGGCTTCGCGTTCTCCTACTACGCGAACGACAGCGTCGTGGTGACGACCGGGTCGCTCGAGACGTCGACCGGAGTGGCGCTGGGCGTCACGTCCGGATCGGGCGAGGCAGAGGGGGCCGCGACCTCGGTTGCGGTCGCCGAGGACGGAACGGTCTCGCTCGGGTGGCTGGACGCCTCGGAGGGGGTCCGGTTCGCGACGGGCGCGATCGATCAGCTCGAGCAGTCCGACGCCGTGATCGACACCGGAGCCTCGACCACCGACGGAGCCTTCCCGTCGCTCGCCACGAACGCCGAGGGGTCCGCCACGTTCCTGTCCTGGTACGACACGAGCGAGCAGGACCTGTTGGTGGGCGGCTACGGGGACTTCGAGGACGTGCCGTTCGCGGCGCCGAGCCCGGTGCCGACGAGCCAGCCGCCGCAGTCGGAGCCGCCGCCCGAGGACTGCACGCCCGTCGAGGGCGGGACCGTGACGGTGGTCGCCGAGGGGGTGGCCTTCACCGACGGGAGCTGCATCGAGGCGCCGGCCGGCGATCCGTTCACGATCGCGTTCGACAACCGGGACGCAGGAACGCAGCACAACGTCCAGATCTTCGGCGGCGCCGAGGCATCGGGGGACACCCTGCTCGAGGGCGACATCATCACCGGCCCGGACCAGATCGAGTACGACGTCCCCGCCCTCGACCCCGGCGAGTTCGCGTTCAACTGCGTCGTCCACCCCACGATGACCGGCTCGATCCAGGCGGGTGAGGGCGGCGGCGGTGCTACGGGCGCCGCCGGAGGTGGCGCAGGCGGAGGAGACGCCGCGACCACGGTGACGGCCGCCAACGTGGAGTTCGACACGGCGACGATCGAGCTGCCGGCCGACGAGGCGACGACGATCCACTTCGTCAACGACGACGCCGGTGTGCCGCACAACATCGGGATCTACGAGGACGACGAGGTGGTGGCGGAGCTGTTCCAGGGCGAGCAGATCACCGGCCCCGACGAGATCGACTACGCGATCGATCCGCTCCAGGCCGGGAACTACTACTTCCAATGTGACGTGCACCCGGATATGAACGGCTCCGTGGTCGTGTCCTAGCGCTCGCCCTCGGCTGGGCATCTACCGGACCCCGCGGATGCCCGCGCTACGATGGCTCTGTGAGCGTCCCCCGGCCGGTGGCCTCGTCGATCCCCGACGCGCCCGGCGCCTACCTCTTCCGGGATGCGGACGGGCGGGTGATCTACGCCGGGAAGGCGCGCTCGCTCCGCAAGCGGCTCTCGAACTACTGGGGGCGCGACCTCCACCCGCGGACCGCCGCGATGGCCGCCGCCGCCAGCTCCGTCGAGTGGATCCTCGCGTCGACCGAAGTGGACGCGCTCCTGCTCGAGTACAACCTGATCCAGGAGCACCGGCCTCGCTTCAACGTCCGCTACCGCGACGACAAGTCCTACCCCTACCTGGCGTTGACGGTGGGGGAGCGCTGGCCCCGGGCGCAGGTCCTCCGCGGTGCCAAGCGCAAGAACGTGCGCTACTTCGGGCCGTTCGGCCACGCGTATGCGATCCGCGAGACCCTGGACGCGCTCACCCGCGTCTTCCCGGTCCGGACGTGCTCGAACGCGTTCTTCGACCAACGGGCGCGCGCGCGCAGGCCGTGCCTCTACTACGACATCGGCCGGTGCGCCGGGCCCTGCGTCCCCGAGACCACCGGGGTGACCGAGGAGGGGTACCGGGCCCACGTCGACGCGCTCGGCGACTTCCTGTCCGGCCACGAGCGCCCGGTCCTGGACCGGCTCGACCGGGAGATGCACAGCGCCTCCGAGCGGCGGGAGTACGAGCACGCGGCCAAGCTCCGGGACCAGCTGACTGCGGCGAGGCGCGCGCTCGAGAGCCAGGAGATGGTCCTCACGCAGCCCGAGGATCTCGATGTCGTGGGCATGGCCGAGGACGACCTCGAGGCGGGCTTCCAGGTCTTCTTCGTGCGACGAGGACGGGTCACCGGCCGGAAGGGCTGGGTCGTGGATCGGGTCGAGGACCTCGACCGGGCGGCGCTGATCGGCTCGTTCCTGCGCGAGGTCTACATGCAGCGATCGGACGTTCCGCCGCGGGTCCTCGTCCCGGAGTCTCCCGAGGACGCGGACGTGCTCGGGGCGTGGCTCTCGTCCCTCCGCCGGGGCCCGGTGCGGTTCGCGGTCCCCGAGCGGGGCGCCAAGCGCAAGCTCATGGAGACCGTCACCCAGAACGCCCGCGAGCATTTCCATCGGCACAAGCTCCGGCGCGCCTCCGACTTCGGCGCGCGCTCCCGCGCGCTGTCCGAGCTCGGCGCGCTCCTCGAGCTCGAGCAGGCTCCGCTCCGGATCGAGTGCTTCGACGTCTCGAACCTCGGGCCCACCGACACCGTGGGGTCGATGGTGGTGTTCGAGGACGGCCTGCCCAAGCGCGGCGACTACCGCCGGTTCGAGATCAAGGGAGTGCCCGGACAGGACGACTTCGCGAGCATGGAGGAGATGCTCCGCCGCCGGGTGGCCCGTCTGCTCGTCGACCGCGATCGCGAGCCCGGCGAGCGACGGCGGTTCGCGTACCCGCCGGCGCTGATCGTCGTCGACGGCGGACGCGGCCAGCTCTCGGCCGCCACGAAGTCGCTCGCGGAGGCCGGGCTGCACATCCCGGCGATCGGGCTGGCGAAGCGACTCGAGGAGGTCTACTTCCCGGACCGTCCCGACCCGCTGCTGATCCCGCGGGGTTCGGAGGCGCTGTTCGTCCTGCAGCACATCCGCGACGAGGCGCACCGCTTCGCGATCACCTACCACCGGGAGAAGCGCGCGAAGCGGGCGCTCGCGTCGCCGCTCGACGAGGTGCCGGGCGTCGGCCCAACTCGGAAGAAGGCGCTGCTCAAGCGCTTCGGGTCCCTCGCCCGGCTGTCGCGCGCGAGCGTCGAGGAGATCGCGGCGACCCGCGGGATCGGCCCCGAGCTCGCCAGGACGATCCACGGCCGGCTCACCGGACCGGCCGCCGGCGAGCGGAGGCGAACGGCGTGAAGGCCGATCGATCCCGCACGGAGACCGAGCGCGCGGCTTCCGGACAGCAGCGCGGCCCCCTGGCCGCTCGCAGGCGGCGCGCGATCAAGGCGCGGATGGCGCTGGACCCGGCGGCCGGCCCCGGGTTCACCATCATCACGGGGCTCTCGGGCGCGGGGCGCTCCGAGGCCGCTCGATGCCTCGAGGACCTCGGGTACTTCGTCGTCGACAACCTGCCGCCGGCGCTGCTGCCGAAGATGGCCGAGCTCGCGTCGCGGCCGGGCGGCCCAGGCAGGGTCGCGATCGTT
>DATFEU010000101.1:0-3419 GCA_035250725.1 Actinomycetota bacterium | reverse complement strand
GGGGGTCGACGACGACACGTTCGTCGCGCTCGAGCACGCGAACGGCGTCCGGAGCCACCTGTGGATGAACGTCCTCGCGGCGATCCGCGCCCCCAGGATGCGGGTCCTCGGGCTGACAGGGACCTTCGAGAAGTTCGGGTTGGACGTGCAGGAGGAGTCGCTCGTCGCCGGGATGCGACCCGGAGACCCGGACTGGGGGCGCGATCCCGTCGATCGATGGGGGCAGGTCGCCACCGACGACGGCGTCCGGACGGTGGAGACCGAGCCGGGCGCCTACGAGCGCTTCTACGGCGAGCTGGCCGAGGCGCTCAGGACCGGCGGCCGGCCCCCGGTCGATCCGCTCGAGAGCGTCGACGTCCTGCGGATCATCGAGGCTGCCTTCGACAGCGCCCGAACCGGGTCGGTCGTGCCGTTCGGGCGCTAGCCCGCCCTCGACGCGGCGTCGTCGACGCACAGGACCGCCCACGGGATCGCCTCGAGGCGCTCGGAGGCGATGGGCCGGCCGCACACGTCGCAGGTCCCGTACGTCCCCTCGTCGAACTTCTCGAGCGCGCGCTCGACGTCACGCAGCTTCGCGTCGAGCTGGCGAGCGGCGTCGACCTGCGCGATGCGCTCGACGGCCTGCGACGTGCCCTCCCCGATGCGTTTGCCGAACGACACCGAGGCCATCGGGTCGCGAGGCGCGGCGGTGAGCTCCTCGAGCTCAGCCCGGAGCTCGGAGCGGGCACGCTCGAGCGACTCCCGTACGCGAGCCGGATCCACGATCAGGCGCCGAGGAAGTCGGGGTCGCCGCCCGACTGCTCGACCGAGCCGTTGCCCTCGAGCGAGGCGAAGACGGTCGGCGCGGCGAGCGACCGGCGACCCTCGAGCTCCTTGAACACCTCCGTCGCGTGGTCCACGCAGAGCACGACGAGGTCGCCCGGACGCGAGCGGTCGAGCGCCTTGCGCGTCGCCTCCATCTCGTCGACGACGACCTCGGCGTTGCCCGCGCGGGCCCCCGTCGAGATCGCCTCGCGCACCCCGTCCAGGACCAGATCGGCGGTCTCACCCCGCTCGCGACCCCGCGGGTTCCGGTCCTCGCGGACGATCACGTCGTCGAAGTAGCGCGCCGCGACGCGGCCGAGCGCCCGCATGTCCTCGTCGCGCCGGTCGCCCGCCGTCGCCACCACCGCGACCCGGAGGTTCGCGCTCCACGAGGCGGCGCCCTGCCGCCCGCCCGACGGCGCCTCCGACGTCAGCCGCTCGACGAAGTCGCCGAGGGTCTCCAGTCCTGCCGCGTTGTGGGCGTAGTCGATCACGACCTTGACCCCGTCGAGGTCGAACACGTTCAGCCTGCCGGGCGCCTGGTAGATCGACGTCGTGAACGACCGCAGGCCCTGCCGGATGTCGTGGAGGTGCGCACCGGCGGCGTGCGCCGCGGCCGCGGCCGCCATCGCGTTCTGGACCATCATCCGGGCGCGCCCGTCGAACGTCGCCGGCAGGGTGTGCACCCACGCGATCGGCATCGTCCGCCGGCCCTCCCTGATCACCATCATCTCGCCGCGCGGACCCCGCTCGAGCACGACGGCCTTGCCCCCGCGCCGGACCCATCGCTCCACGAGCTCGTTCTTGTCCTGCATCGAGAACAGGATCACGCTCCCGCTGCACGCCTTGCGCATGTCGGCCACGAGCGCGTCGTCGGCGTTCAGGACCGCCCACCCGGTCTTCGGCACGGCCTCCACCACCACCTGCTTCACGGCGGCGAGCTGTTCGATCGTGTCGATGCCCTTCAGGCCGAGGTGGTCGCCGGTCACGTTCAGCACGACCCCCACGTCGTTCTTGCCGTACCCGAGCCCCTCGCGCAGGATCCCGCCCCGGGCCGTCTCGAACACCGCGAAGTCGACCCGCGGGTTCTGCAGCACCATCTGCGCGGACTTCGGCCCGCTCGCGTCCGCGCGCTTCACGAGGCGCTCGTCGATGTAGATGCCATCGGTCGTCGTCATGCCGACCGAGCGACCCATCCCCTTGAAGATGTGGGCGATCATCCGCGTCGTCGTCGTCTTCCCGTTCGAACCCGTCACGGCGACGATCGGGATCCGCGACGGCGTTCCCGACGGGAACAGCAGGTCGACGACGTCCTTGGCGACGAACTGCGCCTCCCCCTCGGTCGGGTGGGTGTGCATCCGGAACCCGGGCGCCGCGTTCACCTCGACGATCGCGCCGCCGGTCTCGCGCACCGGCTGGGTGATGTCCGGCGTGAGGAAGTCGATCCCGGCCACGTCGAGCCCGACGACCCGGGCCGCCTCCTCCGCGATCTCGACGTTCTCCTCGTGCGCCTCCCACGTCCGGTCGATCGAGATCCCCCCGGTCGACATGTTGCCGGTCGTCACCAGTTTGACGAACGCCTCGTCCGGCGGGACGTCGTCCATCTCGAACCCCTGCTTGCGCACGAGCTCTACGGCCGAGTCGTCGACCTTGATCCGCGTGAGCACCTTCTCGTGCCCGATCCCGCGGCGGGGGTCGGAGTTGGCGATCTCGACGAGCTCGGTGACCGAGTGCTTGCCGTCGCCGATCACGTGCGCCGGGACGCGTTCGGCCACCGCGACCATCCGGCCGCCCACGACGAGCACCCGGTAGTCGTTGCCGGTCACGTAGCTCTCGACGACGACCTGGCCGCGTCGGGCCTCGGCGACCGCGCGCTCGAACCCGGCCCCGACGTCCTCCTCGCCGCGGAGGTCGAGCCCGACGCCGCGCCCGTGGTTCCCGTCGAGCGGCTTCGTCACGACGGGGTAGCCGATCCGCTTCGCCACCGCGACCGCGTCGTCCCGCGTGCGGACGATCTCGCCACGAGGAACCGGGAGGCCGGCCGAGGCGAGCAGGCGGCGCGTCACGTCCTTGTCCCCCGCGATGTCCACCGCGAGCGCGCTCGTCTTCGACGTCATCGTGGCGCGGACCCGCTGCTGGTACTTCCCCCAGCCGAGCTGGACGAGCGAGGCCTCGTTCAAGCGGATGAACGGGATGTCGCGGCCCGCGGCCTCGTCGAGGATCGCCTGCGTCGAGGGCCCGAACGCTCTGCGCTCGGCGAGCAGGATGAGCTGCTCCAGCTCCCGGAGGAAGTCGAACTCGGGGTCCGCCCGGACCAGGTGGTTGACGATCCGGACGGCGAGCTCGCCGGCGGCGACACCGACGCGCTCCTCCCAGTACCCGTAGATCACGTTGTATCGGCCGGCCTCGCCGGCGCTCCGCGTCTTGCCTCGGTAGACGTGCGCGCCCGATTCGCGTTGGAGCTCGAGGGCGACGTGCTCGGCGACGTGGCCGAGCCAGGTCCCCTCGTTCAGC
Organism: Actinomycetota bacterium; assembly: GCA_035250725.1. Classification (GTDB taxonomy): domain Bacteria; phylum Actinomycetota; class UBA4738; order UBA4738; family HRBIN12; genus DASSJM01. Next base: position 101 of record DATFEU010000101.1, on the reverse strand, counting down.
CGCTCACCGAACCCGCCGCGCCGTCCGAGCGAGCACGAGTGCTCGGCGATGCCGGGCAGCATCTCGAGCAGCCCATCGACGAACCCCGGGATCGTGTTCGA
>DATFEU010000105.1:0-2719 GCA_035250725.1 Actinomycetota bacterium | reverse complement strand
GCTCGACGCCTCGCCGGACGAGATCCACGCGGCCGACCGGTGGCCGATCCACCGGGAGCCGCCGCCGTTCGAGGAGCTCGAGCCCAAGCAGGTGATGCTCGAGACCGGCATCAAGGTCATCGACCTGCTCGAGCCCTACGTCCAGGGCGGCAAGATCGGGATGTTCGGGGGCGCGGGGGTCGGCAAGACCGTGATCATCCAGGAGATGATCCGGCGTCAGGCGCAGCAGCACGGCGGCGTCTCCGTGTTCGCCGGCGTGGGCGAGCGCACCCGAGAGGGCAACGACCTCTTCCTCGAGATGACGGAATCCGGCGTGCTCAAGAACACGGCCCTGGTGTTCGGGCAGATGGACGAGCCGCCGGGCGTGCGGCTCCGCGTCGCGCTGTCGGCGCTCACGATGGCCGAGTACTTCCGCGACGTCGAGCGCAAGGACGTGTTGCTGTTCGTCGACAACATCTTCCGGTTCACCCAGGCGGGGTCGGAGGTCTCGACGCTGCTCGGGCGGATGCCGAGCGCGGTCGGGTACCAGCCGACGCTCGCCGACGAGATGGGCGACCTGCAGGAGCGGATCACGTCGACGAAGGGACGCTCGATCACGTCGCTCCAGGCCATCTATGTCCCCGCCGACGACATCACCGACCCGGCGCCGCACACCGCGTTCGCGCACCTGGACGCCACCACGGTGCTCTCGCGGGACATCGCGTCGCTCGGGATCTACCCCGCCGTCGACCCGCTCGACTCGACGAGCCGCATCCTGGACGCGCGCTACGTCGGCCAGGACCACTACGACACGGCCAGGCGCGTGCAGGAGATCCTGCAGCGTTACAAGGACCTCCAGGACATCATCGCGATCCTCGGCGTCGACGAGCTGTCCGAGGAGGACAAGGTCATCGTCGCGCGTGCTCGCCGGATCCAACTGTTCCTCTCGCAGCCGTTCTTCGTCGCCGAGCAGTTCACCGGGATTCCCGGGAAGTACACGCCGCGCGACGAGACGATCGCGTCGTTCCGCGGCCTCTGTGACGGCGAGTACGACCACCTGCCCGAGCAGGCGTTCCTGCTCGTCGGCGGGATCGAGGAGGCCGTCGAGGCCGCGAAGAAGATGGAACAGGCGGCCTAGCCATGACCGGGGTGCGGTAGGCATGGCGCTCGACGTCCATCTCGTCACGCCCGAACGCGAGGTCTGGGCCGGACCGGCCCAGATGGTGATCGCCCGCGGGACGGCGGGCGAGGTCGGCATCCTGTCGGGTCACGCGCCGCTGCTGATCCGGCTCGCGATCGGCGTCCTGCGCTTCCAGGACGAGGCTGGCGCCTGGAGGTCGGCGGTCGTCGACGGAGGGTTCCTGCACGTGACGAGCGCAGAAGGCGCCTCTCGCGTGGACGTCCTCGCAACGTACGCGGAGATGGCCGACGAGATCGACGTGCGCGCCGCCGAGTCCCGGGTCGAGGAGCTCCAGGCACGCCTCCGGGGCAAGGACGACGCCGGGGTGCGTACCGAGCTCGCGAAAGCGCTCGCACGGGCGGGCGTCCGGGGTTAGGGTCCCCACTTCGAGGGAACGCCGTTCCCGGGATGGGCGCGTGATGGATCGACTGCTGGTCACCGGAGGTTCGCCGCTCGACGGGACCGTCGAGATCGCGGGCGCGAAGAACTCGGCGCTCAAGCTGATGGCGGCCTCGCTGCTCGCGGACGGACGGACGACGCTTCGCAACGTCCCGAGGATCCAGGACTGCATCACGATGGTCGAGGTGCTCGAGCACCTCGGCGTCGGCTGCACCTGGGACGACGGCGCGCTCGTGCTCGAGACCGCCGGCGTGCGGCCCGCCGAGACGCCGTACGAGCTCGTGAGTCGGATGCGCGCCTCGATCCTCGTCCTCGGGACGCTGCTCGCGAGGTTCGGAACGGCGAAGGTCGCGATGCCCGGCGGCTGCAACATCGGGTCGCGGGCGATCGACCTGCACATCCGCGGGCTCGAGAAGATGGGCGCGCGGTTCCGCTCGGAGCACGGGTTCCTGATCGGCGAGACGTCGGGGCTCCGCGGCGCGGTCGTGAACCTCGACTTCCCGAGCGTCGGCGCGACGGAGAACGTGCTGATGGCCGCGGTGGCGGCCCGCGGGACGACCGTGATCGAGAACGCCGCGCGTGAGCCCGAGCTGGTGGACCTCGCGGACCTGCTGTCGGAGATGGGCGCCCGGATCGACGGCGTCGGGACGCCGACGATCGAGATCGAGGGCGTCGAGGGGTTCGGGCCGGTGGACCACACGGTGATCCCGGACCGGGTCGAGGCCGGCACGTTCGCGATCGCCGCGTGCGCGACCGGCGGGCGCGTCGTGCTCGACGGCGCGCGCGGCGACCACCTGGACCTCGTGCTCTCCAAGCTCGCGGACGCCGGCGCGGACGTGCTCGCGACCGAGGGCGGTGTTGCGGTTTCGATGGGTTCTCGTCCCCGCTGTGTCGATCTCGTGACGCTCCCGTATCCGGGGTTCCCGACCGACCTGCAGCCGCAGATGATGGCGCTCCTCGCGGCGGCGGAGGGGACGAGCATCGTGACCGAGAACGTGTTCGAGAGCCGGTTCATGTTCGTGGACGAGCTGAACCGGATGGGGGCGGACATCCGCACCGAGGGCCACCATGCGGTCCTTCGAGGCGTCGGGCGCCTGTCGGCCGCGCCGGTCCGGGCGCTCGACATCCGGGCCGGGGCCGCGATGATCGTCGCGGCGCTCT
>DATFEU010000092.1:0-5148 GCA_035250725.1 Actinomycetota bacterium | reverse complement strand
CGAGATCGAGCTGCTCGCGGGACGGCTCGACGAGGCCGAGGCCACGCTCTCCCAGAGCACCGTCGCGCGGCTGCCGGGGCCGATCCACATCACCGCCTCCGCCCGTTCCGAGATCCTCCGGGGCAAGCTCGCCTCGGCCAGGGGCGACCACCCGCGGGCCGTCGAGATCGCCGACACGGTCATCGAACGGTTCCGCCGGCTCGGCGCTCGCCCGTTCCTCCCGGCCGCGCTGCTGTTGAAGGGCACCGCGTTGCGTGCGCGTGGCGAGCGCGCACAGGCCGAGACCGCATTGTTGGACGCGAGATCCGAGGCCGAAGGGCACGGCTTCCGGACGATCCTCTGGCGGATCGACGTGGCGCTGAGCGACATCGCGGCGGAAGGCGGGGACGCGGCGCGCGCCGCCGTGCTTCGGAGCGAGGCCGGGAGCGTGATCGAACAGATCGCCGGAAGTATCGACGACCCCGAACTCCGGTCGAGCTTCCTCGCGCTGCCGGACGTCGAGGCCGTCAGATCCGGCTGATGTCAACGGGCGAAAGGATCCGATCGTGACCGACGCCGAACGGCCGTACTACCGAGAGGATCTCGCGCTCGTCCATCACCGCGGGTTCGGCTTCCACGCCGATGCCTGTGCTCCCGGCATCCTGCGCCTCCTCGAACCCATCCGTCGGGGCGCCGGCCTCGTGGTCGAGTTGGGCTGCGGCACGGGACTGCTGACGCGACATCTCGTCGACGCGGGTCTTCGCGTGGTGGCGACCGATGCCTCGCCTGCCATGCTCGCGATCGCCCGCGGCTTCGCCGGCGATGCGGAGGACATCCGTGAGCTCGCGCTTCCGGACGACCCGATCCCGGCCGCGGACGCGATCGTGTCCGTCGGCCATGCGCTGAACTACCTGCCGACCGCCGATGCCATCGACCGCGCGCTCGCCGCGATCGCGGACGCGCTGAAGCCCGGCGGTGTCCTCGCGATCGACCTGTGCGATCTCGAGTGGGGAGGGGCGCGCCGCGACGCGCCGAACCTCGGTCGGTTCGGAGAGGACTGGGCGATCATCACCGAGTTCTCCGTGCCCTCGTCCGACCGCTTCATCCGCCGGATGGCGGCATTCATCAGGAAGGACGACGGATCGTGGAGTCGGGACGACGAACGCCACGAGAACGTGCTCATCGACACCTCCCGCGTGCCGACGACGCTGGCGACCCACGGCGTCGAGGCGACCGTCGAGCATTCGTTCGGTGGTGAGGAACTTCCCATCGGGCTGCGAGCGATCGTCGGGCGTCGGCCGGACCCTCGCTAGTCACGAGGGAGGCTCAACCGGTCGCCGACATCCCCCTCCGGATCACTTCCTCCTGGAGGCAGCCTCGGCGAGTCGCGTCTTGACGACCTTCTTCACGAGCACCGCCGGGAATCGCTCGCCGTAGGCGAAGCTGATCGTCCCATTCCCCGTCACGCGTGATCCGAGCTCGTCGCGGTGCTCGTCGATCGCCTTCGTGCTCATCGGGAAGAAGCTGTAGTGGTGCTTGAACGCCATGTAGCCGACGAAGCCCTTCCCGCCGAGGAGGAACCCGGGCATGCTGTAGGTGATCCCTTCCTCGGCCTCGGGCGCTGCGGCGGCGATCGTCTCGCGCAGCTTCTGGAGTGGTTCCCGCTGCTCATCGGGCAACGACTTCAAGTAGGAATCGACGCTCTTCGGCTTCTCCATGGGCCCTTCAGTAGCTCCCGTGTGCCGACGTCGCCGCATCCGCTCTCGTCTCGCGTTCGCGCAGCCGATCGAGCCCGTCCAGCACGAGATCGAGCGCGAACTCGAACTCGAACTGATCGTCGCACCCCCCGCCGACCACCGGCCCCTCGTGGCTGTCGACGGCGACCGGGATCAGCTTGGCGATGTTCGGGTACGCGTCCGCCATCTGCGTCCACATCGCCGCCGCCTCCTCCGCGGGCATGCTCGCAGCGTCGTCGAACAGCTCCTGCGAGAAGCCGAGGATCCGGCTCCCCATCACGTGCATCGCGTGGTGCATCAGGTCGACCGAGAAGCCGCCGTCGAGGAAGACACCCATCATCGAGTCCATGTAGCCGATGACGATCGGCGTCGGCTCGCCGCGTGACTCGAGCACGCGCGAGGCCCACGGATGACGCAGCAGCGCGCGGCGAGCCGAGAGGATCCGCTCGCGCATCGTCGTCTTCCAGTCCGCGCCCTCGATCGGCCGGTCGATCTCGCCGACGACGACGTCGACCATGCCGTCGAGCAACTCGTCCTTGTTCTCGACGTGCTTGTAGAGCGCCATCGGAACGACGCCGAGCTCCTGGGCGATCCTGCGCATGCCCAGCGACTCGACGCCGCCCTCGTCGGCGAGTGCCACCGCCGTGCGAAGGATCCGCTCCTTGGTCAGGGGCTCGCGCGGCCGTGCGGTCTCCTCGATCTTCGTGGCCATCGGGCCCATCCTCTCGCGCGCCTCCCTCCTCCCCTCGCCGGGAAGGGGTTGACAGAGTATACGCCGTACACCTAGGGTAGGGCACATCGGTGTACGGCGTACACCACCTGCGGGGACCGAGAGGAGGAAGCCATGAAGGCGATCGTCCAGGACACGTACGGCTCGGAGGACGTGCTCGAGCTGCGCGACATCGAGGCCCCGGTGGTCGGGGAGCAGGACGTCCTCATCCAGGTGCGTGCGGCCGGGGCCGGCCCGGACGTGTGGCACATCATGGCGGGGCAGCCGTACTTCGCCCGCCTGATGCTCGGGTTCCGCAGGCCGAAGGAACGCGTCCGCGGCTGGGACGTCGCGGGCACCGTCGAGGCGGTCGGCGCGGAGGTCACCGAGTTCCGGCCCGGCGACGAGGTGATGGGCGTCGCCCCGGGCTCCTTCGCGGAGTTCGCGATCGCGAAGCCCGACAGGCTCGTCCGCAAGCCCGTGAGGCTCTCGTTCGAGGCGGCGGCGGCGGCGCCGGTCTCCGGCATCACGGCCCTGCAGGCCCTGCGCGACAAGGCGAAGGTGCGGCCGGGACAGACGGTGCTGGTCATCGGCGCGGGCGGTGGCGTGGGCACGTTCGCCGTCCAGATCGCCAAGGCGTTCGGCGCCGAGGTCACGGGCGTGGCCGGCACGTCGAAGCTCGACCTCGTCCGGTCGATCGGCGCGGACGACGTCATCGACTACACGCGCGAGGACTTCACGGACGGGTCGCGCACGTGGGACGCGATCGTCGACACGGCGGGCCGGCGTCCGCTCCGACGACTGCGCCGCGCGCTCACGCGGAAGGGAACCCTCGTGGTCGTGGGTGGAGACGGCGGTGGGCGCTGGACCGGAGGGTTCTTCCGCGGGATGCTCCGCGGGCCGCTGCTGTCGCTGGTCGTGGGTCAGCGGCTCGGCGGGCTCTCCTCGAAGGAGAACCAGGAGGACCTGGGCGCCCTGGCCGAGCTGATCGAAGCCGGCACGATCACGCCGGTCGTCGGGCGGACCTACTCGCTGGGCGAGACCCCCGAGGCGATCCGCGACGTCGCGACCGGACACGCCCGCGGCAAGCTCGTGATCGCGGTCTGACGGTCCCAGGGGAGCTCAGACACACGTGCAGAGCACGTCCGCCTGATCGCATCTCGCGCACCTGACCGTGCAGTAGCGATCCGAGCCGCCGTGCAGATGCTCGGGGTCGTGAGCGCGAGCCACCGAACCGCAGATCGCGCACTTCCAGCCGTCGCCGGGGCCTCCGCACTTCGCGCACACGAGCGACTGCTCTCCCACCGCCTCATCATCTCCTCGTCACGCCGTTCCTTCAGCCCTTCCGCGAGGCCGTGATGCCTCGGTAGGACAGCAGTGCCCCCGTCACGAAGATCACGACGGCGAGGTAGATCAGCCCGAGGTGACCGGCGGTGTCGAAGCTGTTCGGGTAGTGGTCCGGGAGCGCGACCGCCAGTCCCAGCACGGGCGCCACCACCGCGCCGACCCACGCCCACAACAGACCCCTGCGAACGCCGTAGGCCACGAGGAACAGCACCGCGACGCCGGTGGCGGCGATGAACCCCGCGACCGCGATGTGGAGATGGCCGATGTAGTGGTACAGCGACGGGCTGAAGGCCTGGATCTGCTCCCTGCCCACGTCCACCTCGTTCGGCCCGATGCCCAGCTCGAGGAAGCTGTCGGTGAAGTTCCGGACGAAGAAGATCACCGCGTAGCCGATGAACCCGACGGCCGCGATCCCCATGAGCCACGATCCGATCCGCAGGTCGCCGTCCGCCCGGCCGGTGACCCTCGTATCCGATGCCAGCGTCGTCATCCTGCACCACCTCCTTCACCCGCCACGACGAGGAAACCGCCCTCGAGATTGCAGTTCGCGGGCGATGCAATAACGTCGCGTTGGTCGTCGTCCTGGTAGGGAGAGAGGTCGTTCGGAGAGGCCCGCGATGGACGAACGCGAGGCTCGAGACCGAAGCAGGGAAGCCTTCCAGGGGGTGGCCGCCCAGACCCTGCCGGCCCTCTACTGGCTGGCCAGACGGCTCGTGGGAGAGCGAGGGGCGGAGGATCTCGTGCAGGAGACGCTGCTGCGCGCGTACCGATCCTTCCCGAGCTTGGCCGAACCCGAGGCCGCCGGCCGATGGCTGAAGAGCATCCTCGTCAACGTCTTCCGCGACGAGCTCCGCAAGCGGGCCCGGTCCATCCAGGAGCTGCCGGTCGACGACGTCGAGGGCTTCTCGCTGTACCGGACGCTGGTCGAGGTGGATCCCTTTCCGTACTCGGACTCGCTGCATCTGGACTTCCTCGGGGCGTTCGGGAAGGACGACGTGGTCGAGGTCCTGATGCGGCTGCCCGAGATCTACCGGGCGCCCCTCGTGCTCCGGTACATGGACGGGTTCGCGACGAAGGAGATCGCGAGCCTGCTCGGCGTTCCCCTCGGAACGGTCCTCTCGCGCCTGCACCGAGCGCGGAAGCGGTTCGAGGCGGAGCTGTGGACCTACGCGGCAGAGACGGATCTCCTCATAAGGAGGCGGTGAGATGACGGGCGAGCGCGGCCTCATCACGTGTTCGGAGGCCGTCCGGCAGCTGTGGGACTACCTCGACGAGGCGATCTCGGCCGAGGATCAGGAGCGGGTGGAACGGCATCTCGCGTTCTGTCGCACATGCTGCGGGGAGCTGGAGTTCGCCAAGGAGCTCAGGGCGTTCCTG
>DATFEU010000083.1:0-2929 GCA_035250725.1 Actinomycetota bacterium | reverse complement strand
CCGAACAGCTCGGTCGTGCGCTCGACGATCGGCGGCGTCACGTCCCGCTCGATCCCGAGCCGTCGTGCGTGCGAGACGACGCGTCGCAGCATCCGGCGCAGGATGTAGCCGCGTCCTTCGTTGGACGGCTGCACGCCGTCGGCGATCAAGAACGCGGTCGCGCGCCCGTGCTCGGCGATCACCTTGAGCGAGACGTCGGCGCGTTCGTCCGCCCCGTGCGTGATGCCCGCCAGCGACTCGGCGACCTCCAGGAGCGGACGCAGCAGGTCCGTCTCGAAGACGTTGTCGACGTCCTGGAGCACGGTCGCGACGCGTTCCAGGCTCGAGCCCGTGTCGACGTTTCTGGCGGGCAGATCCGCGATCAGGTTGAGGTCGGCGTCGACCTGGTCCTGGATGAACACCAGGTTCCAGATCTCCATGAACCGTTCCTCGTCGACGTCCGGCCCCCCCTCCGGGCCGAACCGGGCACCCCGGTCCACGAAGATCTCCGAGCACGGTCCGCCGGGCCCCGCGGCATGGGTCGACCAGTAGTTCGCGAGCTCTCCGTGCTCGTCGACCTTGCCCCGCCGCACGATCCTCGAGTCCGGCATGCCGACGGCGCCCCACGCGGCCACCGCCTCGTCGTCCTCCGTGTAGACGGTCGCCCACAGGCGCTCGGGATCGATCCCCCAGACCCCTGTCACCAGCTCGTGAGCCCACGCCACGGCGTCACGCTTGAAGTAGTCGCCGAAGGAGAAGTTGCCGAGCATCTCGAAGAACGTCAGGTGGCGGTCCGTATGCCCGACGTTCTCGATGTCGAGTGCGCGGAAGACCTTCTGTGCGGTCACGGCCCTGGGGAACGGCGCCTTCGCATGCCCAAGGAAGTACGGGATGAACTGGTTCATCCCGGCGTTCGTGAGCAGCAGGCCGGACTCGGGAGGCGGGATCAGCGACGAGGAGGACACGACACGGTGATCGCGCTCCTCGAAGAAGCGCAGGAACGACGCACGGATCTCTCGGCCTTCCATCGGGAAGGCGAGTCTACCCGGCGGGTCCCGTCCGACCGGCCGCGGGCTCCGGCTCCTCCTCGGCGGCCAGGAGCTCCGATTCCCGCTCGCGCATCGCCTGCTTGCCCTCGGCGATCGACTCGGACACGAGCTTGGCGAGGTCGAGCATCCCGCCGCGCGCCTCCCGGGCAAGCCGAGCCGGAGCCACCTTCTCGCGTTGCCGCCGGAGGAAGCGCGCCGACATGATCGCGGTCGCCGCCCCGGCGCCCAGGCCGAGGGCGAGCCAGAACAGCCGCCTCACGTGCCTGCCTTGCCGCGGCCCTTGCCGCCGAACCGGCTCGAGGCCCTCCGGAGCCCGGCGCCGACCGAGATGATCTTGACGAGCGGGCCCGACACGGCCTGTTCGACGAGGCCGGAGATCCGGCGGACGCGCCCGACGATCTCGTCCGCGGCCACGAGCATCCCGTCGACCCGGTCGAGCTCGCGGTTCGTCCGCTCGACCGACCCCTTGACCTCGCGCAGCAGCGGCACCGTCTCCTCGCGCATCGCATCGATGATCAGCTTCGTGCTCTCGAGCACGCGGAACGTGTTGATGAGCACGACGCACAGGAACAGCACGAGCAGTCCCCAGAAGGCCGAGAGCACGATGAGGGCGACGTCTCCTCCGTCGAGCGCTGCGATCACGGCCTGGACCCTCCTTGCGGCTCGGGTCCGGGCATCATACCGAGGGCGCCGAGCCGCGGTTCCCCTCGTCGGCCGGATCGTCCGGCGGTGACCCGGTCTCCTCCCCCTCGCCCGAGGGTTCGTAGTACCGGGCGCCCTCGAACCGCGCCGGCCGGTACTCCTGCTCGACCAGATGACCCGGGTAGTCGTGGGGGTATCGATACTCCTTGCCGTACCCGAGCTTCCTCAGCCCGGGATGCCCTGACGCCTCCTTCAGGTGCAGCGGCACCGGATCGGCCGACCTGGCGTCCTTGGTCGCCTCCGCGAGCGCGGTGACCACGCTGTTGGACTTCGGCGCTCGGGCGAGGTAGATCGCGGCCTCGGCGAGGTTCAGTTGCGCCTCGGGCAGGCCGACGTACTCGACGGCGTGAGCGGCGGCCACCGCCACGAGTAGCGCTTGCGGGTCGGCGAGCCCGACGTCCTCGCTCGCATGCACGACCATCCGCCGCGCGATGTACCGGGCATCCTCGCCCGCCTCGAGCATCCGCGCGAGCCAGAACAACGCCGCGTCCGGGTCGGAGCCGCGGATGCTCTTGATGAACGCGGAGATCACGTCGTAGTGCGCGTCACCCTGGCGGTCGTAGACGATCGCCTTCTGCTGTGCCGCGTCGGCCGCCCGTTCGAGCGTGACCGACTCCTCCCCCGCCGAACGGGCCGCGAGCACCGCGGCCTCGAGCCCGGTGAGCGAGATCCTCGCGTCACCGCCCGCGACGTCCACGAGGTGGCCGAGCGCCTCCTCCGTCACGACGACGCCCTGCTTGCCGAGTCCTCGATCATCGTCGGCGAGGGCGCGCTCGAGCAGCGTCCGCATCTCGTCGTCGCCGATCGGCTCGAGCTGCATCAGGATGCAGCGCGAGAGCAGCGGGGTGACGAGCGAGAAGTACGGGTTCTCCGTCGTCGCGCCGATGAGTGTCACCGTTCCCTCTTCGACGGCGGGGAGCAGCACGTCCTGTTGCGCCTTCGACCACCGGTGCACCTCGTCGACGAACAACACGGTCCGGAACAGGGCGCCCCTCGCGTGCTCGATCACCTTGCGCGCGTCGGCGACGCCCGAGGAAACGGCCGAGAGCTGAACCAGCTCGCCGCCGGCCGCATCGGCGAGCAGGTACGCGAGCGTGGTCTTGCCGGTCCCGGCGGGACCCCACAGGACGATCGACGGGAGATGGCCGCCCTCGAGCAACTGCGTGAGCGCCTTGCCAGGTCCCACGAGGTGGGTCTGC
>DATFEU010000075.1:0-7577 GCA_035250725.1 Actinomycetota bacterium | reverse complement strand
AGCCCCCCGACCTCGAGACGAGGATCGCGATCCTGCAGCTCAAAGCCCAGCGCGACCAGCTCCGGGTCCCCGACGACGTGATGGAGCACATCGCGAGCACGTTCGATCAGAACATCCGGGAGCTCGAGGGCGCCCTGGTCCGGGTCGTCGCGTGGGCCGACCTTACCGCGCAACCGATCACGATCGGACTCGCCGAGAAGGCCCTGGAGGACCTTCGCCCGCAGGCCGAGGCTGAGATCGCGGCCGATGTGATCCTCGAGGAGAGCGCTCGCTACTTCGGCCTCTCGGTCCAGGACCTCATCTCGCCGAACCGCTCCCGGCCGCTCACGACGGCTCGGCACGTCGCGATGTACCTGATGCGCGAGTGCAGCGGGCAGTCCCTCGTGAAGATCGGCGAGACCTTCGGCGGCAGGGACCACACCACCGCCCGTCACGGGATCTTGAAGGTCGAACGCGACATGCGGGCTCGGACGGCCACCTACCGGCAGGTTCAGGACCTGTCGCGGATCATCCGCGGCCGGGCCCGGACCGGAGCGTGAGCCGTGGACGAGTGTGTGGGAACCCCGAGGATGCCGGTGGATGGGCCCGGGCATCGGCCGCCACTATCCACGTTTCCCCCCACCCTCTCCACATGTCGGAGAGGGCCACTACGCTCGGGATACAGGGTGGTTATCCCCGTTTCCCACGCCCCTACTACTACTGAGTAAGGATGGAAGAGCCACGTAGAAGCAGGCAGGAGGTGGATCGGTGAAGTTCCGTTGCGATCGTGACGCACTTTCCGAAGCGCTGCAGACCGTCCAGCGCGCGGTCTCGGCACGGCCCGGGATCCCGGCGCTGACCGGCGTGCTCCTGGAGGCGGCCGCCGAGGGCTCGCTCACGCTGACGACGACCGACCTCGAGGTCTCGGCCCGACTGACCACGGACGTGCAGGTGACGGAAGAAGGATCGGCGCTCGTACCGGCTCGGCTGCTTGCCGACACCGTGAAGAGCCTGTCCGATGCCCCCGTCGAGTTCGAAACCGATCAGTCGCAGGCGCGGATCCGGTGCGCCGCGTACGAGGGATCCCTGCGGCTGCTGCCGGTCGAGGACTTCCCGGCGCTCCAGCCGCCCTCGGGGACGCGGATCGTCGCGGAGGCGCCGCGCTTCGCCGAGGCGGTTGGACAGGTAGCTCGCGCCGCGTCGCGCGACGAGGCCCGGCCGGTGCTGACCGGCGTCCTGCTGGAGGTGAGCCGCGAGGGCGTGACGCTCGTCGCGACGGACTCGTACCGCCTGGCAGTGCGCGACCTGGTCGCGACGGCGGCCGGCGAGGCGAAGGCGATCGTTCCCGAGCGCGCGCTCTCGGAGGCGGGCCGCGCGGCGCAAGCGATCGAGAAGGGCGAGGTCGAGGTGTTCGTGGACGACAGCCAGGTGTCGTTCCAGACGGGTGCGCTCACGCTCACGTCGCGGCTGATCGAGGGCGAGTTCCCGAACTACCGGCAGCTCCTGCCCGAGAAGTACGAGAGCCGCCTCACGGTGTCGCGCCAGCAGCTGATCGACGCCGTGCGACGCGTCGGGCTCCTCGCCCGCGAGAACTCGCCCGTGCGGCTCGAGTTCAACGCGCTCGGCGTCAAGCTCTCGTCGTCCTCGCCGGACGTCGGTCAGGCCGTGGAGGCGGTCGAGGCCAGGTACGAGGGCGAGGACGTGACGGCGGCGTTCAACCCCGGCTACCTCGCCGATGGACTGGCGGTGGCGACGGGGGAGTCCGTGCGGCTCGAGGTGCGGGACGGGCTGAAGCCCGGCGTCGTTCGGGGCGAGTCGGACGAGTTCACCTACCTCGTGATGCCGGTCCGGCTGCCGACGCCGGTCGGCTGACCACGCGTTGCGGCTCGGCTGGGTCGAGCTCCGGGACTTCCGCAACCACGCCGAGTCGCGACTCGACGATCTCCTGGATGGGGTGCACACCTTCGTCGGCGCGAACGGCGAGGGGAAAACGAATCTACTCGAGGGGATCGCGTTCCTGTTCTTCCTGCAGTCGCCGAGGTCCTCGTCGACCGAACCGCTCGTGCGTCGGGACGCGAGCGGTCCCGCGTACGCGCGCGGCGAGGTCGAGGGCGGGCAGGGCCGGATCCTGATCGAGATCGAGATCCCCGGACAGGGAGCGAACCGCGTCCAGGTGAACCGCTCGCCCGTGCGTCGGCGCGTCGACGTCCGACGACAGGTGCGAGCGGTGTACTTCGGTCCCGAGGATCTCGTGATCGCGGTCGGCGACCCGTCCAAGCGGCGCGAGTTCACGGACGACGCGATCCGCTCGCTCTGGCCCGCGAAGGGGTCGGCGATGACCGGGTACGACCGCGTCCTTCGGCAGCGGAACCGATTGTTGAAGGAGTGGGAGGGGCGCGGGGCTCCGAAGGAGCTCGCGACGTGGGACGAGCAGCTCGTGGATGCGGGGTCGGCGCTGATGCGGCTCCGGCACGATGCGATCGGCCGTCTGGCACCGCCGGCCTCCGAGGAGTACCGGCACCTCGCGGGCTACGAGCTCGCGTGCCGGTACGCGCCGAACGTCACGGGCGAACCGATCGAGGAGCGGTTCGCGAGCCGGCTCGAGGAGCGGCGGGGCGATGAGCTCGTCCGGCGCACCACCCTCGTCGGGCCCCACCGCGATGAGCTCGAGCTGGAGGTGCGCGACCTGGGCGCCAGGGTCTTCGCGAGCCACGGCGAGGCATGGGGCGCAGCGCTCTGTCTGCGGCTCGGCCTGGCCTCGGCGGTCGGAGAGGAGTTGGGCGATCGACCGGTGGTGCTGCTCGACGACCCGTTCTCGGCGCTGGATCCGAACCGTCAGGGCCGGATCGCTGCCCGTCTCGCCGATCGGGGGCAGGTGTTCGTGAGCGTTGCGGACGACGCACATGTCCCGGCGTCCTCCTCCGCCGTGTTCGACGTGGCCGCGGGATCGGTCCGGACGCGCTGATGCCGCACTCGAAGGGGTTCCGGTCGCGCAAGGACGAGCGCTCCCTGCAGGTGAGCCGGCTGGGCGAGGTGGTCGACGCGCTGCTGAACGAGCCTGCGTTCGCCCGTGGGAAGGCGATCGGACAGCTCGCCGCCCGGTGGCCCGACGTCGTGGGCCCGCGGCTCGCCGCCGAGTCAGCCCCGGTCAGCCTCGATCAGGGGGTCCTCGTCGTCGCCGCGACGACCGGGCCGTGGGGCGCGCAGGTCCGGTTCCTCGCCGATCAGATCCGGCGGAGGGCCGAGGAGGCGATCGGGGCCGGGAGCGTCGCGAGGGTCCAAGTGGTCGTCCGGGAGGATCCCCGGAAAGGGCTGTAGCGCAACGGTTGGGAGGCCAACCGCATCGCCGGGAATGGGAGTCGAAACGGCCTTCGGCGTCACCCCCGATTGGTAAAATGAGCCAGGTTTTCGATCGAGGTTCCGTCGGCCCCCGAGGACCCTGTCTCGTGTCCGGCGTGTCCGCGTTCCGCGACGGAGGATCTTTGGCGAGCACGGCAACGAAGAGAGCGAGCAAGCCCGGGCAATACGAATCCGCCGACATCCAGGTCCTGGAAGGGGTCGAACACGTTCGCCTCCGCCCGGGGATGTACATCGGCACCACGTCGAGCAGGGGTCTGCACCACCTGGTCTACGAGGTGGTCGACAACTCGATCGACGAGGCGATGGCGGGGCACTGCGACCGCATCATCGTCCGGCTCCGGAAGGACGGCTCCTGCGAGGTCGAGGACGACGGGCGCGGCATCCCGATCAAGCCGATCCCCAAGGCCAAGGACCGGCGTCCCGCGGTCGAGGTCGTCCTCACGACCCTGAACGCGGGAGGGAAGTTCGGCGGCGAGGGATACCGGATCTCGGGGGGTCTGCACGGGGTCGGCGTGTCGGTCGTGAACGCGCTCTCGGAGAAGCTGACGGTCCAGGTGATGCGCGACGGCCTCACGTGGACGCAGAGCTACGCGCGGGGCAAGGCGACGTCCAAGCTCACCAAGGGCAAGGCCACCCGCAAGGCCGGGACGATCATCACCTTCTGGCCCGACCCCGAGATCTTCGAAGAGGGGGTCGAGTTCGACGCCAAGACGCTCGCCGACCGGCTGCAGGAGCACGCGTTCCTGACCAAGGGCGTCGAGATCCAGCTCGTCGACGAGCGCGGGGCCAAGCCCGACAAGCAGGTCTTCAAGGCCTCGGGTGGGATCGCCGACTTCGTGAAGCACCTGACGACGGGCAAGGACGCGGTCCACAACCGCGTCATCTCGATGGAGGCCCGCGAGGCCGACGCCGAGGCCGACGTGGCGCTGCAGTGGACCGGCGCCTACTCCGAGTCGATCCACTCGTTCGCCAACACGATCAACACGCACGAGGGCGGCATGCACGAGGAGGGCCTCAAGAAGGCGCTCACCAACGTGATCAACCGCTACGCGCGCACCAAGGGGCTGCTGAGGGAGAAGGAGGACAACCTCCTCGGTGAGGACGTTCGCGAGGGGTTGATCGCGATCGTCAGCGTTCGGCTGCGCGAGCCGCAGTTCGAGGGCCAGACCAAGACCAAGCTCGGCAACACCAGCATGCGCTCGCTGGTCGAGACCACGGTCAACGAGCACCTGATGACCTGGCTCGAGGAACACCCGGGCGATGCCAAGCGCATCGTGACCAAGTCGTCCCAGGCGGCCAAGGCGCGCCTCGCCGCCAAGCAGGCGCGCGACCTCACGCGCCGGAAGTCCTTCCTGGAGGGCGGGGGCCTGCCCGGGAAGCTCGCCGACTGCCAGCTGACCGATCCCTCGGCCTGCGAGCTGTACATCGTCGAGGGCGACAGCGCCGGCGGCTCGGCCAAGCAAGCGCGCGACCCGGCGACGCAGGCGATCCTGCCGATCCGGGGGAAGATCTTGAACGTCGAGAAGGCGCGCCTGCACAAGATCCTCGAGAACGCCGAGATCCAGGCGCTCATCACCGCGGTCGGCACCGGCGTCGGCGACGACTTCGACGTCTCGAAGGCGCGGTACCACCGCATCGTCCTGATGGCCGACGCCGACGTGGACGGGGCGCACATCCGGACGCTCCTGCTCACGTTCCTGTTCCGCCACATGCGCGACCTGATCGACGCCGGCTACGTGTACATCGCGCAACCGCCGCTGTACCTGCTGAAGGACGGTAAGGAAGAGCTGTACTTCTACACCGAACGCGAGTGGGACAAGTACCGCAAGGACGTGGACGGCAACAAGAAGCTCGACCCGCAGCGGTTCAAGGGACTCGGCGAGATGGACGCCGATCAGCTGTGGGACACGACGATGGATCCGGATCGGCGCACGCTGCTCCAGGTGACGCTGGAGGACGCCGTCGAGGCCGACCGCCTGTTCACGATCCTGATGGGCGAGGACGTCCCGGCGCGCAAGGACTGGATCGAGACCAACGCCAAGGACGTCCAGAACCTCGATGTCTAGGCGCAGGGCACGGGGTGGGGGCGGCGGCGAGCTGACGCTGCTCACGGGCAGGGTCGAGCCCGTGTGGCTCGAGGAGGAGATCCAGCGCTCCTACCTCGACTACTCGATGTCGGTCATCGTCGGACGCGCGCTGCCCGACGCTCGCGACGGCCTGAAGCCGGTTCACCGCCGGATCCTGTGGTCGATGCTCGAGGGCGGACTTCGGCCCGACCGCCCATACCGGAAGTCGGCCTGGGCGGTGGGCGAGGTCGTCAAGAAGTACCACCCCCACGGGCTCGAGGCGGTCTACGACTCGTTGGTGCGCATGGCGCAGGACTTCTCGCTGCGGCACCCGCTCGTCGACCCGCACGGGAACTTCGGCTCGATCGACGGGGATCCGCCGGCGGCGATGCGCTACACGGAGGCCCGCCTCGCGCCGATCGCGCTCGAGCTCCTGCGCGACATCGAGGCCGAGACCGTCGACTTCGTCCCGAACTACGACGGGTACGAGATGCAGCCGACCGTGCTGCCGTCGCGGTTCCCGAACCTGCTCGTCAACGGCTCGGGTGGGATCGCGGTCGGGATGGCCACGAACATCCCGCCGCACAACCTCGGCGAGGTGATCGACGCGGTCGTGCACTTCATCGACCACCCGGAGTCCAAGCCGAAGGACCTCATGAAGTTCATCAAGGGCCCCGACTTCCCGACGGGGGCCATCGCGATGGGCGGCGAGGGCCTGAAGGAGGCCTACGAGACGGGGCGAGGCTCGATCAAGGTCCGCGCGGTCTGCTCGATCGAGGAAGCCTCCAACGGGCGGCAGCACATCGTCGTCACGGAACTCCCGTACCAGGTGAACAAGGCGCGTCTGGCCGAGAAGATCGCCGAACTCGTGCGGACCGGCCGCATGAAGGACGTCGCGGACGTGAAGGACCATTCCAGCGGCCGCGAGGGCATGCGCCTGGTCGTCGAGCTGAAGCGCGGCGCGAACCCGCAGGTGGTCCTGAACCAGCTGTACAAACACACGCAGCTGCAGGACAGCTTCGGCGTCATCATGCTCGCGCTGGTCGAGGGCGTCCCGAGGACGCTCAACCTCGCCGAGATGATCGGGTACTACGTCGACCATCAGGTCGACGTCGTCACGCGCCGGTCGCGGTACGAGCTGCGCCGGGCCGAAGAGCGAGACCACATCGTCAAGGGCCTGCTGATCGCGCTCGACAACCTGGACGCGGTCATCAAGGTGATCCGCGGCTCGCAGGACGCCGACGAGGCGCGGGGCAAGCTGATGGAGCAGTTCAAGCTCACGGAGATCCAGGCCAACCACATCCTGGACATGCCGCTTCGAAGGCTCACGCGGCTCGCGCGCGCGGAGCTCGAGCAGGAGCACAAGGACCTGCTCGCGCGGATCCGCCACCTGAAGGCGCTCCTGAAGGACCCGAAGAAGATCCGCGCCCTCGTTCAGGAGGAGCTTCTCGAGATCAGGAAGAAGTACGCGAACCCTCGCCGAACCCAGCTCAAGGCCGACGAGGGCGATCTCGACGTGCAGGATCTGATCGCCGAGGAGGACGTGGTCATCACGGTCTCGAGGGCCGGCTACGTCAAGCGCCAGCCGATCGAGAACTTCCGCCGGCAGGGTCGCGGCGGCAAAGGGATCCGGGGGGCGAACCTCAAGGAGGAAGACGTCATCAACGACGTCTTCACGACCACCACGCACCACTGGCTGCTGTTCTTCACCAGCAAGGGCAAGGTCTACCGGGTCAAGGTCCACGAGGTCCCCGAATCGGGCAGGACCGCGCGGGGCACCTACGCCGCCAACCTGCCGGGGGTCTCGATCACCGGCGACGAGAAGGTGCAGGCGGTCATCGACCTGAGGGAGTACGAGGAGGGCCGCTACCTCCTGTTCGCGACCCGCAAGGGGATGGTGAAGAAGACCACGCTCCCCGAGTACGACTCGCCGAGGACCGGCCTCGCGGCCATCAACCTGAAACCACGTGACGAGCTGATCGACGTGCGGCTCACGGACGGCAAGGACGACGTGTTCCTGGTGTCGCGCCGGGGGCAGACCATCCGGTTCAAGGAGAGCCTCGTGCGCCCGATGGGCCGCCAGACGGCCGGCGTGATCGGGATGCGCCTGGCGGACGACGACGAGGTGATCGTGCTCGGCGTCGCGTCGCAGGGCGAGGAGATGATCAGCGT